>JAPPKI010000516.1:0-8539 GCA_028820035.1 bacterium
GCGAAGAGCTGGCGGCTGTTGCCGGTGAGGTGCGGGAGGCTTTGGCCGACTTGGTGGCGGCTGTGGGCTACCACCCCGCCGCCGCGTACATCGGGCTTAGCGTAGGCTCAATGCAGCGCTGGGTGGTCAGGGTGCCGGTGACGGCGACGCTTGACACCGCCCGCAGCCGCCGCTCCCAAGTCTGAGCGCAGCCCGCTCCCGGCCTCATGCGCTCGCCTGCATTGTGGCTGTTGGGTGTGGTTTAAGCTCGGGGCATGAGTGATGATGCTGCTATCAGGAATATTGTTGCCCGGTTGGCGATGCTGTCGGACGGAGGGGATTTGGAGGAGTACGTGGACTTGTTCACGGACGACGCTCGGTGGGACATGCCGGGTGGGGCGTTACAGGGGCGGGACAATCTTCTGGCCGGGGCCATAGAGCGTCGAGAGACGGGCACGGTAGGGCCGGGCAGCAATACGCGACATGTGATTGCCACCCAGTCGGTGGAGGTGGATGGCGACGAGGCCGTGTCTGACGCCTACTTTCAGTTCTGGGTACACACCGCCACAGAGCCCTCGGTTGCGCTGTTCGGGACATACCGGGATCGGCTGGTGCGTACCGGCGACGGGTGGAAACTGGCCCACCGGGTCATTTCGTTCGGGTAGAACAGCACGCCGTGTCGGACACCGAACGAGGGGCTCTCAATGGCCGTGTTGCGGTAGTCACCGGAGGGGGACGGGGGATTGGGCGGGCCATCGCACTGGGAATGGCCCGGGAGGGGGCGACGGTGGTGGTGTCGTCCCGGACCCGACAGCAGCTTGATTCGGTCGTCGGCGAAATGGCCGGAGTTGGGGCTAAAGGGCTGGCGGTGGTGGCCGATGCCGCCGATGAAGACCAGGCCCGCTCGCCGGTGCGGAAGGCAATGGCCGAGTTCGGGCGCGTCGAGGTGCTGGTGAACAACGTCGGGGGTTCATCGGGGGGAAATCACGACCCCTTTTCGGGAAGTGCCGAGCCGTTCATGGCCACACTGCGGTTGAACCTCATCTCGGCCTTCTGGACCAGCCAGGAAGCGCTATCCCCAATGCGAGAGCAGGGCTATGGCCGCATCATCAACATCGGCTCGGGTGCGTCCAAGCGGGCCGCGGCCAGCGTGGGCTACACCGCGGCCAAACACGGTCTGGTGGGCCTGACCAAGCAATTGGCCATGTCGGCGGCGCCCCATGGGATCACGGTGAACTGCCTGTGCCCGGGATGGACCAACACAGCACTGGTGGATTTTGAGCGGCTGGCTGCGGCCAAGGGCATCAGCACGGCCGAGGCCGAGGCCGATGCCCATGCCGACAGCGCCCAGCGCCGAATTCTGGAACCTGAGGAGCTGGCTCCGGTGGCGGTGTTGTTGGCCTCGGAGGCGGGCGCCGGCATAACCGGACAAGTGATCAGTGTTGACGGGGGTTATCGCCTCTGAATTCCCGGTACTATCGGCCCCCAGAAGGAGAATCGCATGGCACTGACCGCGGTGGAGGAAGGCTTGAGGGTTACCCCGATCACTGGCGTGGTGGGGGCCTATGTCGAGGGCGTCGACCTGACCGAGTGGCTCTACGACCCAGCGGGACAGGCGAAGCTTAAGGATCTGCTCTTCACCTACGGGGTTGTCGCCATCAGGGACCAAGACCTCACACCGGTCCAGCACAAGGCTGTCGGCGAGATCTTTGGGCCGCTTCACACCCACCCATTCGCGGTGAACATGCCCGAGCATCCCGAGATTCTCATCCTGGATACCACAGAGATGAACAAGGTGCTCAAGTGGCATGCCGATGTGACCTTCGAAGTCGCTCCTCCGCTGGCGTCGTTCCTGTATGCCTTCGAAGTTCCCCCCGTGGGGGGCGACACCCTCTTCACCCACGCCCAGGCCGCATACGAGGGGCTGTCGCCAGAGTGGCAGCAGCGCTTAGAGGGGCTGCGGGCCGTCCACTCCAGCACCGCTACCTTCGGGCCGAAAGGCACCTACAAGCGTGACTGGGACAAACCCCGCCATGAGCACCCCGATGTGGAGAACAGCCACCCGGTGATCCACACCCACCCCCACAACGGCCGGCGGGGGCTCTACGTGAACTCGCAGTTCACCGTGGCCATTGAGGGCATGGATCCGGCGGAGAGCCGCTGGCTGCTGGAGTTCCTGTGGGATCACATCGCCCATGTCCGGTTCCAATGCCGAGTGCAGTGGGAACCGGGCACCCTCACCATCTGGGACAACCGAGCGGTGCAGCACTCCGCCGTTCCCGATTGGACCGAAGGGCGCCGCTACATGCACCGGGTCACCGTGCACGGTCCTGCTATCGAGTAAACAGAGCCGCAGTGGAGATTGCGGCGTTCCAACAGCTCATGGATGACCTGTACGGCCCCCAAGACCGGGAACGGGGTATTTCCGCGACGGTGGCGTGGCTGTGCGAGGAGTTGGGGGAGCTGGCGCAGGCGGTGCGCAAGGGTGACGATGTGGAACGGCTGCACGAAATGGGGGATGTGTTGGCTTGGCTAGCGTCGCTGGCTAACCAGCTGGGGCTTAGTTTGGAAGAGGCGGCGTTGCGCTACCGAGACAATCCGCCGCGCTAGGAAGAGAGCAGCGCTTCCGCAATCTGCACGGCATTGAGGGCGGCGCCTTTGCGGAGGTTGTCGCCGGCGATGAAGAGGGAGAGGCCGTGAGGGACGGTTGGGTCGACACGGATGCGGCCGACCAGGGTGGGGTCGATGCCGGCGGCGGCTTGAGGAGTGGGCACGTCGTTGAGCGCGACGCCGGGGGCAGCGGCCACCAGCTCGGTAGCCCGCTGAGGGCTCAAGGGATGGTCGAATTCCGCGTTGATGGCTAGGCAGTGGCCGGTGAACACCGGCACTCGAACGCAGGTGGCGCTCACCGCCAGATCAGGGAGCTCCAATATCTTGCGGCTCTCCTCCACCAGTTTGCGCTCCTCGGTGGTCTCCCCGGAGTCGTCATCGATCCAGGAGCCGCACTCTGGGACCACGTTGAAGGCGATGGGAGCGGCGAACACTGACGGCGCTGGGAACGAAACGGCCTGGCCATCGTGGGTGAGGCCGATGGCATCGTCGGCCACTTTGCGCACCTGTTCGTCGAGCTCAGCAACTCCAGACAAGCCACCTCCGGAGACCGCCTGATACGAGGAGATCACCAGCCGGCGCAGTCCGGCTTCATCGGCCAACGGCTTGAGCACCGGCATAGCCACCATCGTGGTGCAGTTGGGATTGGCCACGATCCCCTTGGGGATCTCGGCCAGCGTGTGGGCGTTGACCTCCGGCACCACCAGGGGCACGTCGGGGTCCATGCGCCAAGCCGAGGAGTTGTCGATCACCGTGGCACCGGCTTCGGCCACTCGGGGGGCTAATTCGCGGGAGGTGCCGCCCCCCGCGGAGAACAGGGCAATGTCCACCCCGCGGTAGTCGGCAGCAGCGGCATCCTCGACAACGAAGTCCTGACCTCGCCAAGACATGGTCCGGCCAGCGGAGCGAGCCGACGCCAACACCCTCAGTTCGGCGACGGGGAAGTCACGCTCTTCCAACAGGCGGCGCATCACCCCGCCCACCTGGCCGGTCGCGCCGACAACGGCAACTCTCACGGCGAAAATCCTACCGTTGGCACGGCGCAAAACCGCGGTCGTTATCGAGACAGGTCGAAGGCCTCGTGCAGCGCAGAAACAGCCGCATCGGTCTGGTCTTGGCGTATGACGCAGCTGATGCGGATGGGAGAGGTGGAGATCATCTCGATGTTGATCTTCTCCTGGGCCAGCGTCTCGAACATGGTGGCGGCCACGCCGGGGTGGGACTTCATCCCCGCCCCCACCAGGCTGACCCGGGCGATCTTGCGGTCGGCGGTCACGCCGGTGGCCCCGATCTCATCAGCCACCCCTTTCGTCAGATCGGCTGCCGTGTCGGCGTCCTCGTCTGGAACCGTGAACGAGATGTCGGTGACGCCGTGCTCGGAGGCGTTCTGCACGATCATGTCTACGTTCACGCCTGCGTCGGCCAGCTTGCGGAACATGATGGCGGCCACGCCGGGCCTGTCGGCCACGCCGGTGACAGTGATCTTCGCCTCCGAGGTGTCGGGGGTGACCGATCGGATGATGGGTTGCTCCATGGAAGACTCCTCTTTGATCACCCAGGTGCCCTGCTCCCAGGTGAAGGCGGATCGAATGTGCAGCTTGACTCCGTAGTTCTGGGCGACTTCCACTGAGCGCATGGCCGGCTTGGGACAGCCCACTGCGGTCATTTCCAGAAGCTCGTCGAACGAGATGGTGCCCAGCTTGCGGGCATCGGGGCACACCCGGGGATCGGTGGTGAACACTCCGGGCACGTCGGTATAGAGCTCGCAGGCATCGGCCATCAGGGTGTGGGCCAGCGCAACTGCCGTGGTGTCGGAGCCACCCCGGCCCAAGAATGTCACGTCGTTCTCGGTGCTGACCCCCTGGGATCCCGCCACCACCGGCACCCGATTGGCGTCCAGGGCGGCCTGAACTCGGCCGGGGGTGATCTCCAGAATCTTGGCGTTGCCGTGATTGGTGTCGGTCACGAACCCGGCCTGGCTGCCGGTGAAGGAGTCGGCCGGCACTCCGAGGTCGTGGAGGGCCATGCAAACGAGGGCGCACGCTTTGCGCTCCCCGGCAGTGATGAGCATGTCCAGCTCCCGGCCCGGCTGGGTGGTGGACACCGCCGAGGCCAGCGACAACAGCTCATCGGTTTCCTTGCCCATGGCGCTGATCACCAACACCACGCGATCGCCGCGATCCCGACACCGGCGCACATGGTCGGCCACCTCGCGGATGCGGTCGGCGTTGGCTACCGACGTACCGCCGAATTTTTGAACCACCAAGGCCACGCCCAAACGCTACCGGCCGCTCATGGGCACTTTTGTGGTTGTTATCCGAGATTCTTGCGCTGATAGGCACTTCGGTAATTGCCATCGTAGATTTCAGGCGATGGCCACCGACAAAAGACAGCGTCAGCGGGCGCACCGACAGGTTGCGCAGCAACGGGCCAGGGTGACCGAGAGCCGCGGCCGAATCCGCTCTAGGGGCGTGCGGGTCGCCCTGATCGCTGCGGTGATCGTGGTGGCGGTGGTGATCGTGTGGTGGTACTCGACAAGAGACGGCGGCAGCGACGACACCAGCGGGGACGCCGCCATCGGCGAGACGGCCCAGAGCGATGGCCCCGACGCCGCACCGGGCACCGGCGGGTTTCCCGACCTACCCCCGCCCCCGGGCCCCGGAGGCGAGCTGACCGGGGAAGTCACTCCCTGCCCCGATCCGGCGGGCCCGGCATTCCGAGTGACCTCCTTTGAGTCGGCTCCGGCTCAATGCCTCGATCCCGAGCTTGGCTACACCGCGGTGTTCGACACAAACCTGGGACAGATCAGGGTGGCTCTCGACCAGGAGGCCAATCCCGAGGCGGTGAACGCATTCGTAGCGTTGGCCGGATACGGCTACTACGACGGAACAGCCGTGTTCTATACCGACCCCACCGGCGGCTACATCCAGGGTGGGTCGCCCCACACCAACGACGCCGACGATCCCGGGCCGGGGTTCACAGTGGCTGCGGACGAGGCCGAAGAGTTTCGACAAGGTCAGTTGCTGTGGTCGGCTGAGGGAGATACGACCGGACAGTTCCTCCTGTTGGCCTACGACGAGTTCCTGCCGTCCCAGCCGGTGTCGGGGCTCACGAGCCTGGGCCAGATTTCCGACGGCAGCTTGTCGGTGGTCCTCGATGCCCTCGTCCTTCACGTTGACGACCCGGACACCGCCTTCGGAGGGCGACCGTCCGAGGCGGTCATCGTCAACTCCATTGCCGTACAATCCACCGACCCAACTCCTGAAGGGAGCATTGATTTGAGCGGATGTCCTCCAGCAGACGGATCAGGACCACAGGTCCTCGATTTCGACGGCCCCCAGCCCATGTGTTTGGACGCTTCCAAGCAGTACACCGCGGTGTTCGACACCACCGCGGGAGAGATGCGGATCGAGCTCGACGTGGCCAACACGCCGATCACAGCCAACAACTTCGCGGTGTTGGCTCGGTACCACTACTACGACAACACGCTGTTGTTCCGCACCGATCCGGGTATCGGCATCATCCAGGGTGGGGCGCCGCACACCAACTCCCCGTCTGATCCCGGTCCGGGCTACACCATCCCCGACGAGGGATCGGGGTTCACCTACGAGCCGGGTCAGATCGTGATGGCTCGCACGGCGGCGCCCAACAGTGCCAGCGCCCAGTTCTTCTTCGCGGTGAACGAAAACACTGCCCTGCTCAACAACCAGGGCACCTACGTGGTGTTCGGCCAAATGGACGATGCGAGTTTGGGGGTGGCCGAGGCCATTTTGGCCAGCCACGTCGACCAGCCCAACAACCCGCTGGGCGGTGGGCCTGAGCCGCAGGTGATCGTCAGCTCGGTCACCATCGAAGAATCCGGCTAGTCCTCTAACCCCCGCGCTCTGGGTGGGGCAGAGTATGGGGGTGAGGCTTGTCCCCGAGCCCAGCCAGTGGGAGTTTCCTCCTGCGGAGACGGCCGATGAGCATGGCTTGGTGGCAGTGGGGGCGGATTTGGCCCCGGGCACGCTGCTGGCGGCCTACCGATCCGGTTTGTTTCCGATGCCATTGGGACGAACCGACAAGCTGGGATGGTGGTCGCCCGACCCTCGGGGAGTGATCCCGCTCGATGATCTCCGGGTGACCCGCTCGCTGCGCCGGTCGCTGAGGCGATATCGAATAACGGTTGACATTGCCTTTGCCGATGTCGTCGATGCCTGCCGAGCGATTGAGCGTCCTCATGGTTGGATCTCGCCAGACGTCCGAGATGCCTACGTTGGGTTGCACCGTATGGGCTGGGCCCACAGCGTGGAGGCGTGGTCGGAAGAGGGAGAGCTGGTGGGCGGGTTGTACGGGGTGTCGATCGGCGGGCTGTTCGCGGGAGAGTCGATGTTTCATGTTGATCGCGATGCGTCGAAGGTGGCGCTGGTGGCGCTGGTGGGGAGGTTGAACCACGGTGGCGTAGCCAGGCTGTTGGATGTGCAGTGGGCGACGGAGCACCTGCGGAGCTTGGGGGCGGTGGAGATTCCTCGAAGTGAGTACTTGGCGCGTTTGAAGACAGCGGTCAAGCAGCCTTCAGCGCCTTGGTCTGATTAGGGCAAGCGGGTAACTGGGTCGCCTTGGTCTGATTAGGGCAAGCGGGTAACTGGGTCGCCTTGGTGGATGGGGCCGGGGTGGACAACTCGGGCGTTGATGCCGCGGAGGTTGAGGGCGCGGCCGGTGGGGGAGTTGACGAAGCGGAGGGCGGCGAGGCCGAACCGGGAGGAGAACTTCTGACAGCCGGTGTGCGGTTCGGCGGTGACCTCGATCACGGCGTCGCCGAGGGCGAGGCGAGTGCCGGGGGGCAGGGTTTCGGTGCTGATGTCGAAATCGATGTACAGCTGATCGCCGGCGAGGGCCCAGCGTTCCATGGACCCGGCCACCGCGGCGATGGTCCGGGCGTTCATGATGTTGATCTGGGCGTCGAGGAGGGGTCCGCCGTCGGGCGTTTTCGATGAGCCGCGCTGGGCCCAGGTGTCGCCCACCAAGCCCTCCTCCAAACTGAGATGGCCGACTTCCAGGACCTCGCGCTCATCCACCGCGGGACGGCGCACAATCAACTCCAGCGTGCCGTGGTCGGATGGCGCTTGGCGGATGTGGTCGAGGGCGGCTTCCAGTTCCTCGGCAGTGCGGTGGTGGGCCGGGTCGGTGGTCATCGCTTCAACGGCTGCCGCTGTTTGCGAGTTGCTGAGGGGGCGCTCCACCATCGGCCGCTGAACCGCCAGCGGGGTGCGGAAGGAGCCGGAACCTCGACGGCCGCGGGGCGAGGCCAGAGAGCCTCGTAGGTGACCAGAATGGCAGCCACTTCGGCATCGGTGGGCTGCGGGGTGATCTGGATGGGGCTCATGAGGCTGTTCTAGCTGGTCTCTTGGGTAACGCCGGAGTGATTTTCAGCGCTTGCGGACTAGAGCGGGATGATCTCAGCGGAGGATGCGGGGGAACCACCATGGGATTTTCAGCGCTTGCGGACTAGAGCGGGATGATCCCGTGCTTGCGAGGCAGCAGTTCCTCTCGCTTGGAGCGCAGCATCTCGAAACCGGCGATCACCAGGCGGCGGGTGTCGGCGGGGTCGATCACATCGTCGATGTAGCCTCGCTCGGCCGCGATGTAGGGGTTGGCGTAGCGCTCGGTGTAGTCGTCCACCAACTCGGCCCGCCGGGCCACGGGATCGGCGGCGGACTGGAGCTCGCGGCGGTAGATGATCTCCACAGCCCCCTGAGGGCCCATCACCGCCAATTCGGCGCCCGGCCAGGCGAACGACAGGTCGGAGCCCACCGACTTGGAGTCCATCACCACGTAGGCACCGCCGTAGGCCTTGCGGGTGATGACTTGGATGCGAGGAACGGTGGCCTCGCAATAGGCGTACAACAGCTTGGCCCCGTGGCGGATGATGCCGCCGTGCTCCTGGTCGACGCCGGGCAGGAAGCCGGGC
>JAPPKI010000516.1:8549-9971 GCA_028820035.1 bacterium
TCGCAGGTCCGCACGAACCGGGCCGCTTTTGACGACGACTCGATGTCGAGCACGCCGGCCAGCACCATCGGCTGGTTGCCCACCACGCCCACGGTGTAGCCGTTGAGCCGGGCGAAGCCGCACACGATGGACTGGGCCCAGTGGGCGTGGTACTCCATGAACTCCCCGTCGTCCACCACCCCCTGGATCACCTGGCGCATGTCGTAGGGCAGGTTGGGGCTGTCGGGCATGATGTCGCGCAGCTCGGGGGTGAGCCGCTCGGGATCGTCGGTGGCATCGATCCGCGGGGGCTCCTCCAGGTTGTTGGGTGGGAGGTGGCTGATCAGGAAACGGACCTCATCGAGCACCTCCTCCTCGGTCTGGCCCACAAAGGTGGCCACCCCCGACTTGGTGGAGTGGGAGCGGGCCCCGCCCAGATCCTCCAGAGTGACCTCTTCGCCGGTAACCGTCTTCACCACGTCGGGGCCGGTGATGAACATGTGCGATTTCTCGGCCACCATGAACACGAAATCAGTCATGGCCGGGCTGTATACCGCCCCGCCCGCGCACGGCCCCAGGATCACGCTGATCTGGGGGATGACGCCGGAGGACTTCACGTTGCGGTGGAAAATGCCGCCGTAGGAGTCGAGCGACACCACCCCCTCCTGGATGCGGGCCCCGGCCCCGTCGTTGAGGCCGATCATGGGCGCGCCCACCGACAAGGCCAAGTCCATCACCTTGTGGATCTTCTCGGCGAACACCTCTCCTAGCGCGCCGCCGAACACGGTGAAGTCTTGAGCGAACAAGAACACCTTGCGGCCGTCGATGGTGCCCCAGCCGGTAATCACCCCGTCGGTGTAGGGCCGCTCTTCGATCCCGCTGTCCAGCGCCCGATGGCGGGCCAGCATGTCGAGCTCGTGGAAGGAGCCGTCGTCGAGCAGGTACTCGATACGCTCCCGGGCCAGCATCTTTCCCTTTTCGTGCTGGCGGTCGACCGCCCGCTGGGGACCGGCATGGAGGGCCTCGTGCTTGCGGCGTTCCAGGTCGTTGAGGCGGTCCTTCATCGAGTGCTCGGCCATTGCGGTGACAGGCTACATGGGGTTCAGTGCTGGCACGATGTTGGGCATCTACCATCTGGTGTTAGCCTTGCTTGAAGGGTTCTGCTGTTCCAACAATGACATGGTCTCCCCCAAGTGACCGGCCGAGGGGGATGTGCAAGAACCTCAAGGGGAAAGTCATACAATCTCCCCTGTGAGTAAGCGTCTGGGTGTGTTCGAATTTCGGGTTGGGCGTGTGCTGGTGGTTTTGGTGGTGTGGTTGATCGGTTTCTGTCTGGCTGCGATCAGGATTTGTGGTTGGGTGGTGTTGTTGGTGAAGGTGTCGACGTATTTGTGGAAGTGATGGACGGGTATGAGTTTGTTTTTGGTGGTCTAGGTGTAGTCG
>JAPPKI010000288.1 GCA_028820035.1 bacterium
TGACCTCGGCGGCCTCAGCTCGCTGACGGTCGGCGTCGTCGATGGCGTCTTGGATTCGCTGGGTGCGCTGCTCCATGAGGTTCTTAACCACCGGGAACAGCTTCCATTTCATCAGCGCCAAGAGGACTATGAACGCCGCGCCACCCCAGATGATCTCCGTAAGCTCCGGGATGATCGGATTGGGCGCCTCAAGACAGCCTTCGAGATCCTTCTCGAAGTCCTTCTTAAGGTCTTCAGCACCTTCTACTTCCGCCTTGTAGGCCGTCTTCAGATTCTTGACCGCGGTGAAACCATCGCCCTCAATGCCTTCGAACTGGGCCTCGCCCAGCTCGTCGAAGATGCAGGAACCCACCGTCTCCCCGACGGCGCTCGCCGCCGACGCGCTCAGCGCGACCGCGGCCACCACCACAGCAGCCGCGGCCCAAAGCCGCTTGCTCATGGCAGAAGGAGGATGAAGACGACGAACCCGATGAGGGCCAGCGCCTCGGTGAAGGCGATGCCCAAGAACATCGTGGTCCGAGCAACGCCAGCTGACTCCGGCTGACGGGCCATGGCGGTGATGGCGTTGCCCACCACGATGCCGATGCCGACGCCGGGTCCGATGGCGGCGAGGCCGTAGCCAAGGCCAGCGCCGATGGCGCTCAGGCCCGCCTCACCGTCACCGGTCAGCTGGGCCAGGATGGTGGATATGAGTGCTAGCAAGGTAAATGTCTCCTAGTGCTCGGGGTGTAGTGATCCGCCGATGTACACGGCGGTGAGAATGGTGAAGATGAAGGCCTGGAGGGCCGAGACGAAGATCTCAAACGCGGTGAGCAGGATAAGAGCGGCAAACGGCAGCACCGCGGGCACATAGAGGGTTCCCCACAGGGCAGCCGACAGCACCGCGAAGGTCACCAGCAGCAAGTGGCCGGCCACCATGTTGGCCCAGAGCCGGATGGCCAGCGACAGCGGGCGGATCAACAGAATCTGGAGCAGCTCAATGGGGGCCACCAGGATGTACAGCAACTTGGGCACCCCCGGCGGGAACAGCGCGCCCTTGAAGTAGTGGTAGAAGCCCTGAGCTCGGATGCCCACCACGTGGTAGATCGTCCACACCACTAATGCGAGGGCTAGCGGGATGGCCATACGGGAGTTGGCCGGGAACTGGATGAACGGGACGACCTCGAAGATGTTGCTGAAGAAGACGAAGAAGAACAGCGTGGTCAAGAAGGGCAGGTACCGGCGGCCGTCGGGACCAATGGTCTGCATGATGATGCTGTTCTCGACAAAGTCAATCCCCGCCTCGGCCACCGTCTGCGCTCCGGTGGGCACCAGCGACCGGCGGCGGCCCGCGGCCCAGAACAGTCCGGCAGTCAGCAACAGCGCGGCGATGTAGATCAACCCGGTCTTGTTGAGGGCCACCGGCGTGTCGGTGAACAAGAAGTCCGGCCAATTGAACAGGTGCGATACCGGGGGGAAGTCCAAGGCGAAGATGTTCACGAACGGGCTCCTTGCGGCTTCAAGCCGGGGTAAGCGAGAGACATGGAGACGTACCGGGTCTCCCAAACGAGCAGAACAATATGGGCCGCGACCAGCGTTATGACAAACGGCAGCGCCTCAAACCAGCCGGTATTTCTCACCAGGAAGTAGGCCCCGGTAAGAATCCCCAGGCGGATGAAGTACCCGCCCATCACCACGGCCATCAACATGGTGGGCGAAATCCGCATCGACCAGGTGATGAGCGAGGCGGCCAGCCAGAAGTTGACCAGGATCAGCCCGAGGGCGTAGCCGCTGGACCACAGACCGTCGAACCCCCACACTCCAGCGCACACCCCCACCAGTACCGGACCGCCGATCAGGCCTCGCCGGATGATGTCGGTGGCCATCGCCCGCTCAGGCGCCTCCTCGCCCATCTCTGTTGGCTGGGCGGCTTGCTCAGCCATCGCCGGCCTCCGGTGTCGAGTCGGCCCGGCGGCTGGGCAGGTTGCGGTCGTAGGCCTCCATGCGATCGCTGTAAGTTCGAAACGCCTTCCATCCGGCATAAGCCGCAGTCAATAGGCAGAGCACCAATGTGAACACCGGCCTTGTTCCCAGCGCGCCGTCGATGAGCCAGCCGAAGAAGGCGAAAACCGCTGGTGTGGCCACGAGCTCAAAAGCGATGGAGAGGGCGTCTCCTGCGCTTTGGCGGTTGTATAGCTGGCGATTCTGCGTCATTGCAGTTGGCACGAATTGGGCCCCTATGGCAAGCGGATTGGCCTCGCCGAAATGGTTTCGCGAACCAGGCTACCGGGCCAAATCATCAGCCTGGCTGCGCAGAGAAATGATCACGGAGTACGGCGGCGCAGAATGGGGTGGAAAACTGTGTAGAGCATCAACACCAGCACCGCGGCGGCCGGCGCCATGATCACCTCCCCTTCCCCGGAGTAGGTGGGATACAGCACCAGGGTGGACATCAGGGCGGTGAACAGCCACAGGATCAGCACGCTGCGGCGGTGGCCGTGGCCCAGGCTCATCAGCCGGTGGTGCAGGTGCTCTTTGTCGGGGGTGGTGATGCTGGTGCGGGCCCGAGTCCGCCGCAGCACCGCCCACACCACGTCTACCACCGGTACTGCCAGGATGATCAGCGGGATGAGCATGGGAGCGAACAAGAAGTAGGTCTGCCCGGCGAACGGCTCGCTGCTGCGCCCCCCCACCGACACCGTGGAGGCGGCCAGCAGCGTGCCCAGGAACAGCGCGCCGCCGTCGCCCATGAAGATACGGGCCCGATGGAAGTTCTGGGGCAGGAACCCCACCGCCACCCCGCTGGCAATGATGGCCACCAGCGGACCGATGTTGTTGGCCAACAGCACCTCTTCATCGGTGAGCTTGATCGAGTACACGAAGAACGTGAGCCCGGCGATGCCCACAATGCCCGCGGCCAAACCATCCAAGCCGTCGATCAAGTTGATGGCATTGACGATGGCCACCAACCACAGCACCGTGACTACGAAAGCCAGGTCTTGCGACAGGATCAGCGCGTCGAGCACCGGCAGCCGCAGATTAAGCACCGTCACACCGGCAAACGACAGGATGCTGCCAGCCAGCACCATGGAGGCCACCTTGGCCGGGGCCGACATCTCCCGAACGTCGTCGTAGGTGCCGAACACGATCATCACCAGCGCGGCGATCACGATTCCCACCGGCTCCGACGCGGTGGCGAACACCACGTCGAAATCGTTCAGCAGCCAGGCGGTGCCCATTGCCGCCAGAAATCCGATGAACATGGCCACGCCGCCAAGCACTGCGGTGGACTGCTCGTGGACTCGCCGGGGATCGGGCTCCACCATGAGGCCCCAGCGCTCGCTGATCCGGCGCATCACCGGGGTGATCGCCATCGTGACCCCGGCGGCCACCGCGAAGACCGTCAGATAGCTGTCGACACCGGGGGCCATGACACCGGTTGGCTAACCGGCCAGCGAATAGGGGGTGAACCGCCCGCAGAGGTCGGCAACCTCCGCTCGGACGTCGGCCACCGCATCCTCGTCGTCGCGCCGACGCAGCGTCTGGCCGATCATGCCGGCGATGCGGCCCATCTCCGCCGGACCCATGCCCTGGGTGGTGGTGGCCGGAGTGCCGATCCGCACCCCGCTGGTCACGAATGGAGAGCGGGGGTCGTCGGGCACGGTGTTCTTGTTGAGGGTGATCCCAGCCCGGTCGAGCACTTCTTGGGCCACCTTCCCGGTGAGATCTTCGTCGAAAGTCCGCAGATCCACCAGAAGCAGATGGTTGTCGCTGCCCCCCGACACCAGGCGGAATCCCTCCTCGGCCAGCCCCTTGACCAGCACTCCGCTGTTCTCCACGATGCGAGCGGCATAGTCGGCGAACTCGGGGGTGGCAGCCTCGCCGAAGGCCACCGCCTTGGCCGCGATCACGTGCTCCAGCGGACCACCCTGGAGACCGGGGAACAGGGCCTTGTCGATGGCCGGGGCCAGATCCTGGGTACACAGGATGGCCCCGCCTCGGGGACCGCGCAGCGTCTTGTGGGTGGTAAAGGTGACGATGTCGGAATGGGGCACCGGGTTGGGATGGACGCCACCGGCGATCAGTCCGGCAATGTGGGCCGCGTCGAACATGAACAGGGCGCCCACTTCGTCGGCAATGGTGCGGAACGGCGCCGGGTCGATGATGCGGGGATAGGCGGTGGCACCGGCCACGATGAGCTTGGGCCGGTGCTCGAGGGCGAGGTCCCGGATCTGGTCGTAGTCGATTCGCTCATCGCTAGGGGTCACGCCGTAGGCCACAAACCGGTAGGTGCGCCCGCTGATGTTCACCGGCGAGCCGTGAGTGAGGTGACCGCCGTGGTCCAGGCTCATACCCAGCACGGTGTCGCCCGCTTCCAGCACAGCCAGGTAGGCGGCCACGTTGGCGTTGGCCCCCGAGTGGGGCTGCACGTTGGCGTGGTCGGCCCCGAACAGGGCGGCGGCCCGCTCCCGGGCGATCGACTCCACCTCGTCGATAACCATATTGCCGCCGTAGTAGCGGCGGCCGGGATACCCCTCGCTGTACTTGTTGGTGAGCGCTGACCCGGTGGCGCTCAGCACCGCGGGCGAGGCGAAGTTCTCCGAGGCGATGAGCTGCACGGTGGTGTTCTGGCGCTCGACCTCTCGGTTGATCATTTCGAACACCGGGTCGTTGCCGTTGACGGGCCACATCAAGGGGCTACCTCTTCTTTGGGTAATAGGGCGTCGATTTTGGCCACCCGGGGGATGTGGCGGCCCTCTTCGAAAGATGCCTCCAGGAAGGTCTCCAGAGCATCTTTGGCCAGCTCGGGGCCAACTAGCCGCTCACCCAGACAGATCACGTTGGCGTCGTTGTGCTCCCGGGTCAGCCGGGCCGAGGTCACGTCGTGCACCGTGGCCGCCCGCACTCCGGGTACTTTGTTGGCCGCCATGGCGATACCGATGCCGGTGCCGCACACACAGAGCCCCATCTCGGCCTCGCCGGTGGCCACCTTGCGGGCCACCGCCTCGCCGAAATCGGGATAGTCCACCCGGTTAGGGCCATGGGTTCCGCAATCGACAACGTCATGGCCCAAATCCCGCAAATGGGCCACCAGCTCGTCTTTCAACTGCACTCCGGCGTGGTCGGCCCCGGCGGCGATTCGCGCCATACGCGTCAATCTATCCAGCCTGCCGCCTGCTTGATGACTCATTACTGCGATCTTCTGCCTCTAGGTAAAAGAGATGGGCGATTGCAGCCACCAGGGGCGGTCGCTGGTTCTGATTTCGGTCACCCACTTCACCCACCAGAGCCCCCGCCGACCAGGGGCCACCAGCCGAGCCGGTGCACCGTGGCCTCGTGATAGCGGCTGCCCGCCAAGTTGATGGGCCAACATCATCTTGTGCACGTCGCCGAGGGGAAAGCGGCGGGTGTAGCCGGTGGCGGAGCGAACCTCCAGACTGCGGCCCGTGGCACCCGGACCGAGGAGTTCGGACAGCATTACCCCGGTCCAGTCCTGCGTGCTGTACCACCCGTTGGTGCAGTCCAGCGTTGCCTCCTTGGTCGTGGTGTGGGCAACAAGCTCCTCATAGTCCACGTCTCGCTCGACCGATCCCCGCACACGGAGCACCCAGTCGGCGGGGTCGATGCGAGGGGGCGAGTCGTTGAACCACTGCACCACCGGCATCTGCCGAGGCTGGCCCGAGCCCACTTCATGGGAGCCGGTAAAGCGCCGGTCGGCCGCAACCCATCGATCAAAGACCGAACGAAGCCCAAATGCGATCCCGGCCACTCCCAGTGCTTGAAGCCATGTGCGCCGGGAGAGGTCTATCGGGCGGACTCGCTGAGGGCGGGTCACGATGTGCAACATCGCCAGTGGGACGGCACCGATGGCAAAGATGACGTGCAGACCGATGGGCGACCACAGGCCGAACGGCTCCCAGACGTCGAGCGTGTGGATCACCCCAGTGATCAGCGCACCGGTGACAACAGTGGCCAGCGCAATGGACGCGAAACGGTTGGGACGACCGCGATTGAGGCCCCGTTGTACAACCGGTGACTTGGGGCGGGCCAGAACCAGTACAACGAACCCGAGCACGCCATGCAAGGTCACGAGCCATGCCGTGGAGGAACTCCCGAGCAAAAAGGAGGCGCCACCGGTTATCAATGCCAATGTCAGCGTGATCAGCAAGGCCAAATTGGTCTTGCGGCCTCGGGCGGCGGGGCTCTCAGGTCGGCTCATTCCACGATCCGCTCCACTTCCACGGCCCCCTGGCGAAGGATCGACAACCCGTCTTCGGTCACCTCCACCACGGTGGACGCAGGGGCCTCGAGTGAACCGCCGTCGACAACCAACTGCACGGAGGGAAAGGCGGCCGCGGCCTCCGCCGCGGTGTGGGGGGTGGGCTGGTCGCTCAAGTTGGCACTGGTGGTGGCGATGGGACCGACTTTGGCAGCCAGGGCTTGAACCAGAGGATGGTCGGGACAGCGCACGCCGCAGCCGTCTTGGACGATGGTGAGCGCCCCCGGCCAACACTGCTCCATGAGCCGCCGAGTGGCGGGCAGCGGGTCGAACATCTGTTCGGCGTCGATCGGGCGGGCCACCAAGATGGCCACCGCCTTGTCGGCGGGACGCTGTTTGAGCTCAAAAAGCAGGTCCACATTCTCGGGCAGGGCGGCCAGCCCGTACACCGTGTCGGTGGGGATGATCACCGCCCGGCCCGCCTTCAGCTCGGCGGCGGCCATCTCCACCAGCTCGCGTGGGCCGCCCATGCTCAATGCCTTCGACATTGCAGCACCCGGTCTCGCCCGGCTAGGTCGGGATGAAGCGCCTCAACCACCAGACCGCCGGCCTGGGCAATGGCTGCGGCAGCGTCCATCTGATGGGGCGACAGCTCTAGCAGCACCGAGCCCCCCGGGCTCAGCCAACGGGGGGCTTCGGTCAGAATCTTGCGGGCGGCGTCCAATCCATCGGGACCGCCCCGCAAGGCCAACTCCGGCTCCCAGTCGGCCACTTCGGGGGGCAGCGCCTCGTCGTCGCCCACGTACGGCGGGTTGCTCACCACCACGTCCACCGTTCCAACCAGCGACTGGGGCAGGGCCTCGAACCACGAGCCCTGATAGGCCGACACCCGCACTGCGGCCCGGCCCAACCCGGCCAAGTTGGCCCGAGCCACGCCCAACGCCTCAGCCGACACGTCGGTGAGAACCACTTGGGCCGTCTCGCACTCCATCGCCATCGCCAGTCCCACTGCACCGCAGCCGGTGCCCAGATCCACGGCTAGGCCGCCGAGCGGATCGCGGCGGACGAGTTCATCGATAGCCAGCCCGGCCAATGTCTCGGTCTCCGGACGGGGAATGAGCACCGCGGGGCTCACCATCAGATCCAAGTACCGAAACCCCCAGCGGCCCAGCACATACTGCAACGGCTCCCCCGCCAGACGGCGGGCCAGCATCGAGTCGAGATAGGCCATCTGACGCTGGGTTGGCACCCTGGTCAGAGCCCCGAAGTACTCGCCGCCCTCGTATCCCGACGCCTGCTCCACCAAGCGGCGGGCCTGCCCCTTCGCATCTGATACCCCGGCATTCTCCAGCCGCTGAACGGCGTCTTTGGCCACATCGGCCCAGACGACGCTCGGGGTCGTCAACTTCACGACCCGACCCAGACGACGCGCGGGGCCGTCAACTTCACGACCCGACCAAGTTTTCCTGGCGCTCAGCTTCGGCTAGGGCGTCTACCACCTCGTCCAAGTCGCCGGCCAGAATGCGGTCGAGCTTGTATAGGGTCAAGCCGATGCGGTGATCGGAAACCCGGTTCTCCTTGAAGTTGTAGGTGCGGATCTTCTCCGACCGGCCCCCGCCGCCCACCTGCCCCCGGCGCTGCTCAGAAAGCTCGTCTTGACGGCGCTGCTGTTCGGCCTGGAGCAAGCGGGCCCGCAGAACGGCCATTGCCTTGTTGCGGTTTTGAAGCTGGCTCTTCTCGTCCTGCATTGACACCACCAGCCCGGTCGGCTTGTGGGTGATGCGGACAGCGGAGTCGGTGGTGTTCACCGACTGGCCGCCCGGCCCTGACGACCGGTAGACGTCGACCTGGAGATCCTTCTCCTCGATGTGGACCTCCACCTCCTCGGCCTCGGGCAGCACCGACACGGTGGCCGACGAGGTATGCACTCGGCCCTGCGACTCGGTGACCGGCACCCGCTGCACCCGGTGAGGGCCGCCTTCGTACTTCATTTTGCGCCACACGTCGTCGCCCCGCAGCATGAACACCACATCGGTGTAACCCCCCATGTCGGAGCCCTGGGCGTTCATCATCTCCAGCTTCCAGCGCTGTTGGCCGGCGAAAGCCGAATACATGTCGAACAGATCGCGGGCGAACAGGTTGGCCTCCTCGCCCCCCTCGGCGCCCTTGATCTCCACAATCACGTTCTTGCCGTCGTTGGGATCCTTCGGAGCCATCAGATCGGCCAGCTCAGCCTCCAGCCCGTCGGCCGCGGCGGCCGCGGCTTCGATCTCCGCTTCCAGCAAGCCCCGATCCGCGGCCTCGGCCTCGGCCAGCATCTCGGTGGCGGTCTCTATATCCTCCCGATGACCCCGCAGCTCCCGAATGCGGACGGCCTTGGCCTCCAGCTCCTTATAGCGCCGGGCCGTGGCGGCGTAGGCGTCCCGATCAGCCAGCAACTCCGGATCGGCCAGCCGCTCTTCAAGCGCGACGAACTCCGCCTCGATCTCCTCATAGGCAGGGTTCGGCTCCATGCGTTCAAACTACCTCTGGCAACCTACCCTCGGGATGGGTTGGCGGCGGGGATGGATTGGCGAGATGGCGCCAGTCGGGGCTACTTAGACGAGCGCTTGCGCTGGCCGTAGCGGCGCTCGAAGCGCTCCACCCGTCCGGCGGTGTCCACAATGGTCATCTGGCCGGTGAAAAACGGGTGGCTGGCGCTGGAGATCCCTACCTTGGCCAAGGGATACTCGTTGCCGTCTTCCCACTCCACGGTCTCGGTGGTCTCAATGGTGGACCGGGTGAGAAAAGACGTGCCCGCGGAAGTGTCTTGGAACACCACCAGGCGGTATTCGGGATGGATTTCAGGCTTCATGTTGCTCCTAGCCTCACACCCCGGCGGGGCCCTTTGCCACTTCCTCCAGGAAAGCGGCGTTGTTGGGGAATGTCCGCAGGCGGTCCATCAACAGCTCCAAGCCGGCCGCCCCGCCCCCGTTGCCGTCGCTGGAGAGGCCGTTGAGCACCCGGCGCAGCTTCCACACCTGTTGAAGCTGGCGGCGCTCGAACAGCAGCTCCTCGTGGCGGGTGGATGAGGCGTCGACGTTGATGGCCGGGTAGATGCGCCGCTCGGCAATGTGCCGGTCGAGGCGCAGTTCCATGTTGCCGGTGCCCTTGAACTCCTCGAAGATCACCTCGTCCATTCGGGATCCGGTCTCCACCAGCGCGGTGGCCAGGATGGTGAGCGAGCCGCCCTCCTCCACGTTGCGGGCCGCTCCGAAGAACTTCTTGGGGGGGTACAGGGCGCCGGTGTCGATGCCGCCCGACATGATGCGACCGGTGGCCGGCGCGGCCAGGTTGTAGGCCCTCGACAGACGGGTGATGCCGTCGAGGATGATCACCACATCCTCGCCTCGCTCCACTATTCGCTTTGCCCGCTCGATGGTCATCTCGGCCACGTGGGTGTGCTCGTCGGCCGGCCGGTCGAAGGTGGACGCCGCCACCTCGCCCCGCATCAGCCAGCGCCGCATGTCGGTGACTTCTTCTGGCCGCTCGTCCACCAGCAGCAC
>JAPPKI010000008.1 GCA_028820035.1 bacterium
CCATGATGTTGTCCAACTCCAACTGCTCTTTGAGGAGGTCGCGGATCTCTGCCCGATACAGGGCTTGAAGCCGGGGGGCGGTTGCAGTGGCAGCCATTACAGATCAACTCCCGTGCGGCGGCAGACGCGGATCTTTCGCCCATCGGTGTCGAACCGATATCCCACCCGAGTGGGGCGACCGTCGGCCGGGCTGATCACCGCCACGTTGGCGGCTCTAATGGGCATCTCCTTGTCGATGATGCCGGTCTGCATGACTCCCTGACGAGGCCCTTGGTGCTTGGTGGCGATGTTCACACCGTCGACGATCACGGTTCCCTCGGCCGGGAAGGCGAAGACGACCTCGCCCTCCTTGCCGCGGTCTTTCCCGCTGAGCACTCGAACCCGGTCTCCCTTGCGGATCTTCATGGCAGCTACAACACCTCCGGTGCCAGCGACACAATGCGCATGAAGCGCTTGTCGCGCAGTTCCCGGCCCACCGGTCCGAAGATGCGGGTTCCCCGCGGCTGCTGCTGTTCATTGATGAGCACGGCGGCGTTCTCGTCGAAGCGGATGTAAGAGCCGTCTTTGCGGCGTTTTTCTTTCTTGGCCCGAACCAATACACAGCGCACCACTTCGCCCTTGCGGACTGCGGCGCCGGGCATGGCGTCTTTGACGGTGGCCACGAACACGTCGCCGATGGTGGCGTAGCGCTTGCGGGACGAGCCCAGCACCCGAATGCAAAGCACTTCTTTGGCACCGGAATTGTCGGCCACTTTGACCCGGGTCTCTTGTTGGATCATCGGGCACGCTCCACGATCTCCAGCAGCCGCCACCGCTTGGTCTTGGACAGGGGGCGGGTTTCTTGCACCCGCACCCGATCGCCCACTGCGAGCTCATTGGACTCGTCGTGGACATACAGCCGGGTGGTGCGCTGCACGGTCTTGTTGTAACGGCGATGTCGGACGCGGTCGGTGGAAACCACCACCGCGGTCTTATCCATGGACACTGACGTCACCATCCCCTCCCGCACCTTGCGGCGGTTGGGCCGGGTTTCGGTCTGCGTCTCAGTTGTCGGGTCAGCCACTGCCGGCCTCCTCCATCTGGGCTTCAAGCGCCTCTGCGGCTTGGATCTCCCGCATCCGCAGCTCGGTCATGGCCCGGGCCACTTCCTTTTTGGCCTGCTTCAAGCGGGCGGTGTTGTCCAAGCGGCCGGTGACGATTTGGAAGCGGAGCTTGAACACCTCTTCTTTGGCCTCGTCCAGTTGCTCAATGAGATCGGCGTCGCTCAGGTTCTGCCAGTTGGTCATTCGGGCCATGGCTACCGCCTCTCCCAGCACCAGGTGGTTTCGCAAGTCATAGCGATCAGCCCTCCTGGCGCTCGACGAATCGAGCTTTGATCGGGAGCTTCTGGATTCCCCGCTCAATGGCCGTTTTGGCCACCTCGCGGTCGTGGTAGGACAGCTCGAACAGGATGCGGCCTGGTTTCACGACCGCCACCCAGCGCTCGGGATTGCCCTTGCCCGAGCCCATGCGGGTTTCCGCCGGCTTCTCGGTTACCGGCTTGTCGGGGAAGATGTTGATCCAAACCTTGCCGCCCCGTCGAATGTGGCGGGTGATGGCGATACGGGTGGCTTCGATCTGGCGCGCCGTGATCCACCCCGGTTCGAGGGCCTTGATGCCGTACTCGCCGAAAGTCACCGTGGTGCCGCCTTTGGCGATGCCTTTGGTCCGGCCTCGATGGTGTTTGCGGTGCTTGACCTTTTTGGGCATCAACATGGCTGGTCCTGGCCCTTGCGGTGGTGGATGGCGTCGGGAGTCAACATGGCGGATCAGTCGGCATCGCCGGGGCGGAAGTGCGGCGTCTCGCGGTGCTCGCGAGTGGTGCGGAGGATGTCCTCCTCCTCCTCGAGCAACTTCTCGAACTCTGGATCGGCTTCTTTGATCAGCGGGGCGGGTTCTTCGGTGTCCTCGGGCCGGTCGAGGTCGGTTTGGCGCCGGGCCGCGGCCGACGAGACCACTGCCCGGGGCTTTTGGGTGCCGGATGCCTCGCCCACCGCCATGGCCGCCTCTCGGCTGATCTTGTCTTCGGCCTGGGTCTTATAGGGGAGGATGTCGCCCTTGTAGATCCACACCTTCACCCCGATGCGGCCGTAGGTGGTGTGGGCTTCTCTGAAGCCATAGTCGATGTCGGCACGAAGGGTATGCAGGGGAACCCGGCCCTCCCGGTACCACTCGGTGCGGGCCATCTCCGAGCCGCCCAAACGGCCGGAGCACTGCACCCGGATGCCAAGAGCGCCGGCTTTCTGGGCGTTTTGGACCGCTCGCTTCATGGCTCGGCGGAAAGCCACCCGGTTGGCCAGTTGGTCGGCCACGCCCTGGGAAATGAGGGCGGCATCCAGCTCGGGCTGCTTGATCTCCTGAATATTGAGCTGGACCCGGTTGTTGCCGGTGATCTTGGCCAGGCCGTTGCGCAGCCGATCGGCCTCGCTGCCCCGGCGCCCGATGACGATTCCCGGTCGGGCGGTGTGGACGTCTACTCGCAACCGATCGCGAGTGCGCTCGATCTCGATGCGGCTGATGGCGGCGTGGGGCAGCTCTGTCATCAGGTAGTCGCGAACTTTCCAGTCTTCGATGATGAAGTCGCCGTACTCTCGCCGGTTGGCGAACCAGCGTGATTTCCAATCAGTGGTAACCCCGAGTCGGAACCCGTAGGGGTTGATCTTCTGGCCCATCAGGATTCCTTCTCGTCTTCTTCGGTTTCTTCTTCGGTCTCGTTGTCTTCTTCGGCTACCGCGGCCGTTTCGCCGCCTTCGTCATCGGTGTCGCCTTCGTCATCGGCCTCGCCTTCGTCGGCGGTGTCCTCGATGTCGTCCTCAACCTCTTCAGCAGCGTCTTCAACATCTTCCGCCAAGGCCTCGTCGTCGAGTTCTTCCTCGAATGCCTCGATGTCGTCCTCGTCTTGCTCCAGCTCGTCTGCCCTCGCCGCGTCGCGTTCCCGGCTGGCCGCCACTCGGCGACGGCGAGCTTCGGCAGCCGAGCTGCGCCGACCAGAGCCCTTGAGGGCCATGCGGGCGTCAATGTCGGCCAGCTCCTCTTCGGAGTAGCGAGCCACCACCACGGTGATGTGGCAGGTCCGCTTGCGAATGCGGGTGGCCCGACCCCGGGCTCGTGGCCGCCAGCGCTTCAACGTGGGGCCCTCATCGGCGTAGCAGGCGGCGACAAACAACTCGTCGCCATCGAGATCGTCGTTGTGCTCGGCATTGGCCACCGCGGAGTCGAGGCACTTGGCGATCGTGTCGGAGATGCGCCGCTCGGAGAAGGTCAAAATCTCCCGGGCCTCGGAGTATGACTTACCTCGGACCAAGTCGAGCACTTCTCGGGCCTTGAAGGCCGACGAACGCACATACCTGGCCACGGCCCGGCTGCCCGGGCGGGTGTCGGTGCCCACGGCGACCGCGGCCATCAGCGACGGGCTCCCCGCTCTTGGCCGGCGTGGGCCCGGAACGTGCGAGTGGGGGCGAATTCGCCCAGCTTGTGGCCCACCATCGACTCGGTGATGTACACCGGCACGTGCTTGCGCCCGTCGTGGACTGCGATGGTGTGGCCCACCATGTCGGGGATGATGGTGGAGCGACGGGACCACGTACGGATGACCTGCTTGTTGTTCTGGTCGTTGAGCGCATCGACCTTGCGCAACAAGTGGCCGTCAACGAACGGACCCTTCTTCAAACTCCTGGGCATGTGCGGTCCCCCTTAGCGACGCTTGCCGCGAGTACGGCGCCGTCGAACGATCATCTGCTGTGACTTCTTCTTCTTGTTGCGAGTCCGGCCCTCGGGCTTGCCCCAGGGCGACACCGGGTGGCGCCCGCCGGAGGACTTGCCCTCACCACCGCCCAGCGGGTGGTCCACGGGGTTCATGGCGACACCTCGGGTCTGGGGCCGTACCCCCTTCCAGCGGGCTCGGCCGGCTTTGCCCAGCTTGATGAGCTCAGCCTCGGCGTTGCCCACCTCTCCCACGGTGGCCCGGCAGTCGATGGGCACTCGGCGCATCTCGGTACTGGGCAGTCGAATGGTGGCGAAACTTCCCTCTTTGGCCACGAGTTGGGCGCTGGCGCCGGCGGAACGAGCCATGCGGGCTCCGCCGCCGGGCTTGAGCTCAACGGCGTGGATCGTGGTACCCACCGGGATGTAGCGCAACGGCAAGGCGTTGCCCGGCTTGATCTCGGAACCGGGACCGTTTTGCAAGATGTCGCCCACGCCCACGCCTTCAGGCGCCAGGACGTAGCGCTTCTCTCCATCGTGGAAGTGCAGCAGCAGGATGCGGCAGTTGCGGTTGGGGTCGTATTCCACCGAGGCCACGGTGGCCGGGACGCCGTCTTTGGCCCGCTTGAAGTCGATCACGCGATAGCGCTGCTTGTGACCGCCGCCCCGGTGACGGGAGGTCATGCGGCCGTGGTTGTTGCGCCCGCCGGTGCTGGGCTTCTTGACGACCAGGGATCGCTCCGGCTTTGTGGTGGTTATGCCGGAGAAGTCCGACACGGTCTGAAAGCGTCGGCCGGGGCTGGTGGGATTTCGTCTACGTACTGCCATGATGTGCCTCAGACGTCGAACAATTCGATCTCGTCGCCTTCGGCCAGTGTGACCAATGCCCGCTTGGTGTCGGGTTTGCGGCCGAAGGTGGGGCTGCGCCGGTTGCGGCGGCGCTTGCCCTTGCGGTTCATGGTGTTGACCTTGAGAACGGTGACATCGAACAGCGACTCGATGGCGTCTTTGATCTCAGGCTTGGAAGCAGTGGGGTGAACCCGGAAGGTGTAGACGTTGGACTCCAGCAACTCGTAGGACTTCTCCGAGACCACCGGGGCGAGCACCACATCGCGGGGATCCTTCATGATTCGTCCTCCCCGTCGTCATCGGCCTCGTCGGCTTCTGCTTCGACTGGGGTGTTGGCGGGCAGGGTGTCGAGGGTGAATACCACCACATCGGACACCAGCACGTCGTAGGCATTCAGCTCTCGGGGGCTGATGAGATGGACGTGAGGGAGGTTGCGGAAGCTCTTCCACACGTCTGTCTCGTCGCGCTCGGCCACCAGAAGCACTCGACCTTCTACCTTCAATGCGCCGAGTGCGGCCATCGCATCTTTGGTGCGGGGAGACTCGAACCGCCAGCGGTCCACCACCACTACCTTCTCGTCGCGGGCTCGATCGGACAGCGCCGATCGGAGGGCCAAGCTGACCATTTTCTTGGGTGTGCGCTGACGGTAACTCCGGGGCTTGGGACCGAGGGCCACGCCCCCTCCCCGCCATTGGGGATTGCGGGTGGAGCCGTGACGGGCCCGACCCGTGCCCTTCTGACGCCACGGCTTCCCGCCACCGCCTCTGACTTCAGACCTGGTCTTGGTGCTCTGGGTGCCCCGGCGCCGGGCAGCCAACTGGGCGGTGACTACTTGGTGCATGACGAATACGTTGGGCTCGATACCGAACACTTCGGGGTCTAGGTCTACTGACCCGGTTTTCCGCCCGGAGGAGGGGTTGCGAACGGTGACGGAGTGCATTTGTCGCACAGGTGCCTCGTCAACGGGGATAGTGGTCATGGTCATTTCGCCCCGTTCTTGACCGCGCTGCGGATCAACACGGTGGATCCTCGCCGGCCGGGAACCGAGCCCTTGAGCAAGATCAGATCGTTTTCGGTATCCACTTGCACAACCTGGAGGTTCAGCGTTGTGACCTTCTCGGCGCCCGCTCGCCCGGGCATCTTCTTGCCTCGGAAAATCCTCGAAGGAGTGGCACACTGGCCGACTGCGCCGGGCTTGCGGTGCACTTTGTGGGCACCGTGGCTGGCTTTTTGACCGCTGAAATTGTGCCGCTTCATGACCCCGGAGAAACCCTTGCCTTTGCTGACGCCGGTGACGTCAACCAACTCGCCTCCGTCGAACACGTCGACCCCGATCTCCTGGCCAGCCTCGTAGGTGCCCACGTCGTCGAGGCGCAGTTCGACCAACTTGCGGCCCGGAGCGACACCCGCCTTGTCCAAATGGCCACGCTCCGGCTGAGTCAACCGATCGGGACTCTGGGTTCCGTAGGTGACCTGAAGGGCCGAATAGCCATCGGTCTCCGGCCGTTTGACCTGCACGATGCGGCAGGGCTCAACCCGCAGCACGGTAACGGGAACGACGCGGTCGTTCTCGTCCCACACCTGGGTCATTCCTACTTTTTCGCCGACAATCGCCTTGGCAACCATCGTGACCCTGCCTTCACGCGAACGCTCCGCACGGGTGCAGACCCATTTGGTGGGACTTTCCGGCGGAGCGGGCTTCGGTTGTGCCGTCCGGTTCCCGGAGCAGGGTGATTGCACCTTGCAGGCCTAGACGGACGTCGTTTGACACGAACAGTGCCGACCGGAGCCGGCACGAAATAAAAATGATAGCGGTTGCTGGTGGAATGGCCAAATCCCCAATCGGGCAAAAGGCGAGGGTTAACGTGAAACCGTGGACGAAGTTTCGCCTGAAGAGACACCGTCCCGGAAAGTACCGCCATGGCTATTTCGGGCCATCCTGACCGGCGCGGCCGCTCTCGGCGGGCTGTACGTGTTGGGGTGGCTGATCGCGGAGTTGAAGACGCTCATCGTGATCTTGTTGGTGTCATTCTTCCTGTCTTTCGCGCTGGAGCCTGCGGTGAACCGTATGGAGAGGATGGGCATTCGCCGAGGTGTTGGCACCGGGATCATGTTCCTGGCGTTGTTGGCGGCAGTGGGGTTGTTTCTGTGGGCCATTGGCACGGTGCTGGCCGACCAGATAGGCGAGTTTGCCGACGACGCACCCGGGTACATCAACGACATAGAGGACTGGCTGGAGGACACATTCGACATTGAGGTCGACGCCCAAGGGCTGCTTGATGAGTTTCAAGAGGGTGGCGCAGTGGCCAACTTGGCCACCCGGCTGGCCGACAATCTGATCAGTCTCGGTGCCACCGTCTTGCAGGTCTTATTCCAGATCCTGACCATCGCGTTGTTCACGTTCTATCTGGTGGCCGAAGGCCCCAAACTGCGCCGCAACATCTGCTCCCTGCTGTCGCCCGAACATCAGCGACAGGTGTTGAGCATCTGGAATCTGGCGATCGACAAGACCGGGGGGTACATCTACAGCCGGCTGATCTTGGCGGTGACCTCGTTCTTGGTCCACTGGCTGGTGTTCTGGCTGGTGGGAGCGCCGTTCCCGATGCCGATGGCCATGTGGGTGGGCCTGATATCTCAGTTCGTCCCGGTTATTGGCACCTACATTGCCGGGGCGCTGCCCGTGATCATCGGGCTGTTGGATCAGCCGTCCACAGGCCTGGCTATCTTGATCGCCATTGTGGTGTACCAGCAGGTGGAGAACTACCTGCTCCAGCCCAAGGTGACCGCCCACACCATGGAGATACACGTGACCGTGGCCTTTGGATCAGTGATTGTCGGAGGACTGCTGCTAGGGGCGGTGGGGGCGGTTTTGGCCCTTCCCGCGGCCGCCACCATCCAGGCGTTTTTGGCCAGCTATCTCGAACGGCATGAAGTGGTGCAGGAACTCGAAGACGCCGAAGCAGCCCAGCATCCGGACCGCGAGCCCCTAGGGGATCGCATCCGCCACCTGATGGACCGGGTGTTCACTCCCAAATGAGGGGTTAGTCCCGGTCAGGAGCAGGCGGCGAGGGCGGCGTCGTAGTCGGGCTCGGTGGCGATGGCGCCTACCAACTCGGTGTGGGCCACGGTGCCGTCGGGAGCGATGACAACCACCGCTCGGGCGGTGAGGCCGGACAGGGGGCCGTCGACCATCTCCACGCCGTAGTCGTCCAAGAATTCGCGGTTACGGAAAATGGAGCCGATGGTCACGTTCTCGATGCCCTCGGCGCCGCAGAACCGGGACCCGGCGAAGGGCAGGTCCATGGAAGCGCAGACCACGGTGGTGTTGTCGAGGCTGGCGGCCCGCTCGTTGAAGGCGCGCACGCTGGCCTGGCACACCCCGGTGTCGATGCTGGGGAATATGTTGAGCACCACGCTGCGGCCGGCCAGGCCCTCCAGCGTGACCGGGGCCAAGTCGCCGCCGGTCAGCGTGAATGCCGGTGCCGCTGACCCCACCGCCGGGAGGTCGCCGCCGGTGTTGATTGTCGAGTCTCCGAATGTGGTCTGTCCCATAGCCGTTTTGTACCACTCCAGCGGCTTGTTTCTGCTGCCGGAGAGCGAATCCTCTTGGTTAGATGAGTTTGAGTTGTTTGGCGCGGGCGAGGTTTTGTCGGGCGGTGAGGAGGTGGGCGTGGTCGATGAGCCGGCCTTCGTAGCGGAAGGCGCCGATACCTCGGGCTTCGTGCTCCTCGACGGCGGCGATGAGGCGATGCCAGGCGTCAATCTCCTCGGGGGCGGGAGAGAAGATCTGGTTGACGATCGAGATGTGGGTGGGATGGATGATCATCATGCCCTCGTAGCCGAGTTGACGGGTTTGCTGGGCAAACCCGGTGAGGCCATCGAGGTCGTCCACGGTGCCCCAGAGTCCCGACAATGGATTGGGCACTCCGGCCGACCGCACATCGATGAGCACCTTCTGGCGCAGATACAGGGTTTCGGTGCCCTCGGGGGTCCATTGGAAGCCCACAGAGCGGCCCAAGTCACCATGGCGACCGGTGGCGCCTCCCATGTAGGCCACCCGATCAGAGGCGATGGCCAGCTCATAAGCCAGCCGCACGGCCGATGCGGTCTCCACCAGCGGCATGATCCGGATCTCGGTGCCTTCCAGGGCGGCATCGGCGACGGCAACCTCATCCCGGTCAACGACCTGGGGCAGCATCACCGCGGTAAGCGAGGGGTGAAGGCAGGCTTCCAGATCGGGCGCGAAGTCAGCCGTACCCACCGCCGACACCCGAACGAACACCGCCGGTTGATCCGGTGTGTGGTCGTCCAGTGCTTGGCGGACGCAGGATCGGGCTTCTGCGGCTGACCCGCGGGGTATGGCGCTTTCCAGGTCGAACACCACCCCGTCGGCCTCTGAGGCCAGCGCCTTTTGCATTCTGTCGGCCCGATTGGCCGGCACGAACAGCAGACTGCGAATGGGCGGCGGTTCGGCTTGGGTTGCGGGCATGGGTCAGATTTCCTCGGGTGACAGCAGACTGCGAATGGGCGGCGGGTCAGGCAGCATGGACCGGGTCAAATGCCCTCGGCTTCGACTTCTTCGCGGCTGACGCCCAACACGAACAGCACTGCGTCGAGGTAGGGGACGCTCACCGCGGTCTCCACGGCCTGGCGGACCTTGGGCTTGGCATTGAAGGCGATGCCCAGCCCGGCTGCGGTGAGCATGTCGATATCGTTGGCGCCGTCGCCCACCGCGACCACCTGCTCGGAAGACACGCCCTCGGCGGCGGCGATCTCGTGGAGAATCTCAGCTTTTCGGCCCCGGTCCACGATCGGACCCTCCAAGTTCCCGGTGAGCTTTCCGTCCACCATTTCCAGCGTGTTGGCGTAGGCGTAGTCGAGATCGAAATCCCTCTTCAGCCGATTGCAGAACCGAGTGAAGCCGCCGCTCACGATGGCAATGGTGAAACCCAGCCGTTGCAGGGTGGTGAGGAAGGTGCGGGCACCAGGAGTGAGGGTGACCTGATCCCACACCCGCTCCAACGCCGGCTCGTCCAACCCGGCCAGCAGGCGAACCCGGTCTCGCAGGGCGGTCTCAAAGTCGATCTCCCCCCGCATGGCCTGCTCGGTCAGCTTCTGACACACCTCCACACAACCCG
>JAPPKI010000073.1 GCA_028820035.1 bacterium
CTGTTGGCCTGGTACCCCGGCCAAGAGGCGGGCGAGGCCATCACCGACGTGCTGGTGGGCGATACCGACCCCCGCGGGCGGATTCCCACCAGCTGGGCATGGCGGGAACAAGACACCCCCGCCTATCTGAACTATCCCGGCGAGGCCGGCGAGGTGCGTTACGGCGAGGGGATCTTCGTCGGCTACCGCGGGTACGACGCCCGTGGCATCACCCCGATGGTCCCGTTCGGCCACGGCGGCTCCTACACCACATTCGATTGGGGTCCGCCTGAGGTGTCTGGCGAGGGCACTGACATAACCGTCTCCGTCCCCGTCACCAACAACGGCGACCGGCGAGGCAGCGAGGTGGTGCAGGTCTACGTCGCCCCGCCGGAGGGCGGAGTGCCCCGACCCCCCAAAGAGCTGGCCGGCTTCGCCAAGCTCACCCTTGGCCCCGGCGAGACTGGCACTGCGGAGATTGAGCTCAACGAGCGCTCCTTCGCCCGCTGGGATCCCGAGGCCCACTGCTGGACCGTGGACCCCGGCCAATACCAACTCGTGGTGGCCGCCTCGTCGACCGATCTCCGCTCAGCCGTAACCGTCGAGGTCTAAGGCTCGACCCTGCGAACGGCGGACCTGATGTCAGGCTTCGTGAAGGGCCTTCGTGACGAGTTGCATCATTTCCCGGGCCACCATGGGAGCAGCGTTCTGGTTCTGGCCGGTGACCAGGTTGCCGTCGACCACCCAGTGGTTGGCCAGGGTGTCGCGGAACCGGGTGGTGCTCTGGAAGATGGCCCCGGCTCGGCGCAGTTCGGTCTCGGGATGATGGGGAGTGCTCTCGATGCCGAGCTCGTGTACCTGCTTGTCGGTCACCCCGGTCAGCCGCCGGTCCTTCACCAGCGGCTCCCCGTTGGCACCCTTGGCCAGCAGCAGGCCGAGCGGTCCGTGGCAGACGCCGCCGATCACCCGGCCGAGCCGATTGGCCTCGGTGACTTGGGTGCCGAGGTCCTCCGAGAAGCCGAAGTCGAAGGCCGCCCCCCATCCTCCAGCCAAGTACACGATGTCGTAGTCGGCCATGTCGAGGTCGCCGATGGCCAGCGACTCGGTGACCTTCTGGCGTAAGTCGTCATCGGCCATGAACCGGTCGTCGGCCTCGGTGCGGATTACCGGCTTCAGCGACTGGGGTTCGACGGGGATCTCGCCGCCGGACGGGCTGGCCACGTGCACCTCCATGCCCGCGTCCAAAAAGGCGTAGTAGGGCACGGTCATCTCGCTGGAGAACACTCCGGTGGGCTTGCCGATGTCGAGCATGCCGTGGTTGGTGGCCACCACCAAAGCCCGGCGTCCGGTGAGGTTTGCCTCGAAGTGCCGTTCGTCATCGGGATGCATGCCGACCCGCTGAAGCGCCTTGCGCAGCAAACGGGCGGGAGGTGGGGGATTTTTCTTCATTGGACCCTCCGAGGGGATGCGATCGACGTAAGGCCAGGGCTGATTGCGGTCGGGTACACACCGGGTCCGTTCGGCAGCCAATTGGCCGGCGAGGTGGGCGAAGACGGCTTCGAAAGCCGGGTCGCTGGCCAGGTTCTGGGCTTCGATCGGATCGGCATCGAGGTCGTAAAGCTCCCACTGATCGGGGAGCGGTTCGAAGCGGTGGACCGGACCGGCAGGTCCGTTGGCAGCCAAGTGGCGGACGCCGGGCTCGGTCCAGGTGGCCGGATCGTCGAAGCTTCGCACGATCTTCCACAAATGGCCCGAACCGCCGGCGGCGTCGGCATCCGGCACCCGGGCCACGAGACCCTCGAAGTTGGCGGCGACGTGGGCGGGCACCTGTATGCGCAGTGGAGCCGGCGCGTTCGCCAACCGCAGCATTTGCCGGGCCATTGCGCTCAAATTCGAGTCGCCCTCGGGCATGTTGTCGCGGGTCAACAGATAGACCGGCCGGTCGGCGTCGGGTGCTGACGCGCCATCCACCACCGCCATGAGATCGCGACCGGGCAGGGGATGAACCTCGGTGTGGGTCTTGCCAAGCACCTCGGCGGTCGACTCCTGGTCGATGCCGGCGGCGGCCAACAGCGTGGGTACGAGATCGACATGGGAGGTGGGGGCATCGTCGACCTGGCGGCTCCCGGTCGCCTGAGGCCCGACCCGGGCGATGGTGAACGGAATCCGGGTGGCCTCGTCGTACAGGTTGAACCACTTCTGGTGGAGCCCGCCGTGGGCCCCCAGCAGCTCACCGTGGTCGGCTGTGCGCACCAGCACGGCGTTCTCTGATCCTTGTTCGGTGACCGCCCGGCGAACCCGGTCCAGCGGGCCGTCAACCTCAGCGTGAAGGCGGTAGTAAAGGTCACGGTAGGCCTGGGCTCGCGACCGATATACCCGGTCGATAAGAGGCGGCGGCCCGTAACACGACAAATACGAGGCCCGAAAGGCGACTTGGGCGGCGGGCTTGGTCGAGAGGTCCTCGCCATCGGTCGGCGACGGCGGCACCGGTGGTGGATCCTCGACCCCGGCGGTGCGGGGGCTGCCCCGTCGCAGCCACGCGGGCGCGAACACGATGTCGTGGGGGTTCACGAAGCTGGCCACCAGCAAGAACGGCCGAGCGGCCTCCGGGTCGCCGACTCGGCGGCGGGCATACCGGTCTTCGAGCCAGGCCACCACCCGGTCGGCGATCAGCGGGTCGCGCACGAATCCGGTGTTGGCGAACGAAGGACCGTGGGGTTCGGGGCCGATCCATCCCGAGAACCCAAACGCATCGAGGGGGTCGGCGTCGAGGTAAGTCTCCACCGCCATCTGGTCGACTGCACCGTCGCTGTCGTTGGTGGCCAGGGCGTCGCCGGTTGCCGGGTTGAACAGATCGGCGTGGCTCATGTGCCACTTGCCCTGATAGTGGGTGTCGTAGCCCGCGGCCCGGAACCAGTGGCCCAGCGTGGGCACCTCACCAGGGCGCAGCCACCGCATCCGCGAGTCGTTCCACATCTTCCCCAAGCCATCGGTCTGGGTCACGCCGTGTACGTCGGGGTACTGCCCGGTGAACAGGGTGGGCCGGCTGGGCACACAGGCCAGCGAGCCGGTGTAGTGGCGCATGAACGAGACCCCGTGGTCGTCGAACCACCGGGAGCCGGCGAGGGTTTGACGACGCCACTCCCGCAGCTCTTCGGACTCGTAGGGCGGCACCGCCCGCTCCTGATCGGTCATGATCACTACCACGTCAGGGCGATCGGTCATCGACCGGCTCCCGCTGTCTTGGCCATGAGCCGATCGAGTCCGGCGAGCATCGTCTCCGATGCCTTGGCCAATCGCCGGGCCACAATCTCGGCGATCAATTGCTGAGGCGGTCGAGGCCCGGCGTTCACCCTGCTGGTGAGCGAAACCCGGGTCCCCCGTGTCGTCTCCCGCAACGACCAGGTGTTGGCCACCGATCGAATCACCGGCGGGAGACCTTCGATGGAGTAGGCCAGCGTTACCCCCGGCGCCCAGTCGACGACCCGCTCCACTAGTGAGGAGCGGCCCACCTGCACCCTGCGCACCGTGCCGACGCCCTCGGCCTGCTCGCTCATCAGACAGGAGTGGTCGACGTTGGATGCCCACCCGCTGATAGCGCCGAAGTCGGCCAGCACGGCCCACACGGCCCCCGGTTCGGCGGCGATGTCTCGGGTGCAGGTGACCTCGGCCATGACTTCTTCGCGGTCCTCCTATTGACGGGCCATCTCGGTGCGGGCCGCGGTCTCGACATCGGCGGTTGATTGCCCTCCGAGCTCGATGACCACCTCATGGATTTCGCCAGTGAACGGAAACGAACCCTCATAGCGCTCCGAGACCGGCGAACCATGATCGAATCCGATGCTGTCGCTCAGCAGGGAAATCGACCTCATCATGAGCGGCAGCTCGGCTTGACCGCAGACGCTTCCATCGATGGCCACACTCACGACCCCACCAGGACGGCCGGTGCGTCGGAGGCTAACCGCCACAGTGCTGCGGCCCTGGGGCACTGGCAGTTCGGACTCGAGGATGGTGCTATCCATGAAGGCGTTGTAGTCCACCACCAGCCGCTCATTCTGCACAAACACCGATATCCCTGCGCTGGCGCTCCCCGAGGCCCAGATAACCCCGTCTTCTCCGTCGGCCCTGGTTATCTCCGCGGTCAAGTCCCATGCTCTTCCCCCCGGGGACGGGGAGGCCGACGACGGGATCGGCGAGATCGGCGGCCGGTACACATACCGCCGGCTCGTGGGGTGGGGCGAGCGGTCGTTCGGCCTTGCCGCGAACAGCTCGATCGTGCGGTCGTCCAGGGGGAGGACTCCGTGGCGTTCGGCCTCCTCCCACCACAGGCCAATCAGCTCTTCCAATATTTTCGGGTGGTCGTCCGCCCGGTCGAAACACTCAGAGGGATCGGCGGAGAGGTCGTAGAGCTCCCATCGATCGCCATCGAAGTCTTGGCCATGGATATGCCGGGTGACGGCCTTCCACCATTTGCCGTCCTGTTCGACCACTAGCGCACGCGAGCCGAACATCTCGAAGTACTGGAGTCTGTTGGTCGCCGGGGCGGCGGCGTCGCCCAGCACCGTGGCAAACGAGTGGCCGGTGATCGGGAGCTGCTCATAGCCGTTCAACGTGTTCGGCGGCGCGATCCCCAGCAGGTCGTACAGCGTCGGCGCCAGATCGGAAACGTTGATGAACTGGTGGCGCTTGGTGCCGCACTGATCGGCCGCGATGCCGTCGGGCCAGTGGATGATCATCGGAACGTGGACGCCGCCCTCATGGGTGTTCTGCTTGTACCACTTGAACGGCGAGTTGCCGCACTGGGCCCATCCCCAGGGGTAGTTGGTATGGCTGTGGGGACCGCCAATATCGTCAAGGCGCCTGATGGCCTCATCGGGGTCTTCGAGTATGCCGGTGAAGAACTTCATCTCGTGCAAGACACCGAATGGCCCGCCCTCCTGGGAGGCGCCGTTGTCGGCCAGCACCACCAGGATGGAGTTGTCCAGTTGGCCGATGTCGCGCAGGCCGTCCACCAAGCGCCCGATCTGGTCGTCAGTGTGGTCGAGAAAGGCGGCAAAGGCCTCTTGGAGTCGGCAGGCCAGCAGTCTCTGATTCTCCGGCAGGCTGTCCCAGGGTTCAACCCCGTCATTTCGGGGAGCCAGCTCGGTGCCCGGCGGTATCACTCCCGACTCCAGTTGCCGCTGGTACCAGCGCTGTCGAACCACGTCCCAGCCCTCGTCGTAGCGGCCCCGATACTTCTCCAGGTATGCGGGCGGGGCTTGATGGGGGGCGTGGGTGGCGCCGAAGGGCAAATAGGCGAAGAAGGGGCGGTCGGGTCGAACTCCCTTGCTGTCCCGGATCATCTGGAGCAGCTGGTCCACCAGGTCTTCGCTCAAGTGATAGCCGTCTTCGGGGCCTGCCGGTGGGTCGATGTGGTGGTTGTCGACCACAAGTTCCGGGTGGAACTGATCGGTCTCACCTTCCAAGAACCCATAAAACCGGTCGAATCCCCGACCCAGGGGCCACTGGTCGAATGGGCCCGCCGCCGATGCGTCCTGGGACGGCGCCAGGTGCCACTTGCCCGCGCAGAACGTGGCATAGCCTTCTGCTTTTAGAACCTCGGCCAATGTGGCGGCGTGGTTGGTGATGTGGCCGAGCTGGTGGGGGAAGCCAGTGCAGTGGTTCGACACCGACCGCATTCCCACCGTGTGCTGCGAGCGACCGGTTAGAAGCGATGCCCGGGTGGGCGAGCACAGAGGGGTGACGTGGAAATTGGTGAACTGGAGGCCGTCGGCGGCCAGCCGGTCCACATTGGCGGTGTCGATGTCGGAGCCGTAGCAGCCGAATTGGGCAAAGCCGGTGTCATCGAGCAGCACGATGACCACGTTGGGCGCATCCTCGCCAGGGTGGGGCGGCTCCTCGAAGAAGGGCTCGGAATCGGCCAGGGTCTTGCCGATCACGCCGGGGAACGGGCGTTTGGTGGAAGGGTCAGCCATGAGCCTCACCTTGCTCTGTGGTGACCGTGGTCAGGTCGTCGCCGATCACGATCTCGCCGTCGAAGTGCTCAGCGGCCCGGGCGATCCATTCGGGGTACTGCTCGGCGGTGGGGGCGGGCACCATGTGGGTCAATACCAGGCGCCGGGCGCCGACTCGGGCCGCGGTCTGGGCCGCCTCCACCACGCCGGAGTGATAGTCGAGGATGTCTTGGACCATGTCGTTGGGGATGAGCTCGACGAGATCCCGGCGAATCACCGTCTGCACGTAGGCATCGACGTCGGCGGCCAGTGTGTCCACGCCCGGGCAGGGAAGGGTGTCGCCCACCAACGCCACCGTCGTGCCGTTGTGCTCAAGGCGGTAGCCGATGGTGGGCCTGGCCGGCGCGTGGACCGTGGCCGCGGTGGACACCTGCACGTCGTTGACCGCGAACTGATCGTCCGGCTCCACCTCGGTGACCTCCACATTCGGACCCCTGGTGAGGACATCGTGGTGCTCAATGCGGTAGCCGATGTCGGCTTCCAGAGCATGGAGTTGGCGTTCCACGAACTGGGCGGTGCCCGCCGGTCCGAACACCGGAAGCGCAACGTTGCCCTGAGTCATGATCCAGTGCGTGGTGATGACGTCGTTGAGATCGCAGATGTGATCGCTGTGCAAGTGGGTCACCAAGACGGCAGCCAAGAACGCCGGCAGCGAACCTCCCCCGGCCATGCGCATCACCACCCCTCGACCGGCGTCGACCAGTATGTGAGTGTCGCCCGCCTTCACCAGCGTGGATGGACCGGCCCGATTGGCATCGGGTAACGGGGATCCGGTCCCCGTCAACACGATTTCCATCTCTCGCTCCTTTGCTGTGCGTGGTTCGTCTGGCTCGAGGAGCGCCGGTGGATCCTCTGGGCGGTCAAGACGTCATGCCGCCCAGGCCCACCAGGCCCCGAGCCAGCTCGATCTCGCCCATGTGGCGCAACCCGTGTTGGTAGTGCCAGCACTCGAAGGCGTCGAGCACGGTGATGCCCTGGGGGCCAGCGCACATCGCACTGTAGGTGCTGGCGATCTGGGGCGGATAGGGCGGGGCGACGATGACCCGCTCGAAATCGGCGGGATCCATGTGCTCGATGTAGGCCTCAGTCCGGTTGAACACCGCCCGCTGGTACTCCTTGAACGCCTCGAAGTCGCCGATGCGCTGGTGGATCATGTCGCTGACCGGCCGCTCCTTGCCGTGGTCGTTTATGGCCATCTGCACTCGGGCCTGCCAATCGTCATTCCAGATGGGCAGTTCACCGGAGATACCCATGAAGGTGGCGTCCTGCATGTTGGTGTAGTGAAAGAGCGAGAACGCGATGGGCAGCACTCCTTCCCGTTCGAAGTGGTTCACGTGATGCAGCTCCATGGTGCTCACCGCTTGGTAGTAGAGCGAGTGCATGATTCGCATGCGGCGCAAGAGCGAGTCTTGGATGAGGTTCAGCGTGTCGACGTTGCCCATGGCGGTTCCCTGGTCGTTCGTGGCGATCATTTGCCAGTATTACCCGCAAAACTTAGGCTGTCGTCTCATGACCTCGCAACCTTCGCAGGTCCGCCTGGTGGCCTACCCCTCCGGGATTCCCGGCGACGACGTCTGGAAGATCACCCACGACTCGCCGCCCGAGTTGGGCGACGGCGAGATCGAGGTTGATGTGCAGCTGATTTCGATTGATCCGGGGATGAAGGGGTGGGCGACACCCATGCGGAGCTATATCGAACCAGTGGCCTTGGGCGACGTCATGCGGGCGTTCGGCATCGGGCCGGTGGTGCGCAGCGCCAGCAATTTCTACTCGGAAGGAGATGTGGTCTCCGGGTTCACTGGCGTGCAGACCCGTGCGGTGGTGGACTCCCGCTCCATGCGCCCGATCGACGTGGCGCTGGGACCGATTGAGCACCATATGAGCGTTTTGGGCATGACCGGTTTCACCGGCTACTTCGGCATGCTGGATCTGGGGCGTCCTGAGGCCACCGACACCGTGGTGGTGTCGGCCGCGTCGGGGGCCGTTGGCAGCGTGGCGGCCCAGATCGCCAAACGGCAGGGGGCGCGGGTCGTCGGCATCGCCGGCGGTCCGGCCAAGTGCGCATACCTGGTCGATGAACTGGGCCTCGATGCCGCCATCGACTACAAGTCGACGACCCAGTCGGTGGTCGGCGGATTGCGGGACGCCGCGCCCGGCGGGGTCGATGTGTACTTCGACAATGTCGGCGGCGAGATCCTTGGCGCGGTGTTGGGGCACATCAACCGACACGCCCGCATTGTGCTCTGCGGGGGAATCTCGCAGTACGGGGACATGGCCAACGCCACCGGACCCGGAAACTACCTTCAGCTCATCACCAAAAGCGGTCGCATGATGGGGTTCACCATGCTCGACTACCTCCATTGCATCCCCGAGGCCGTGACCGATCTGGCCGAGTGGGTGGCCGATGGCTCGGTGAAGCATCGCCAGCACATCATCGATGGAATCGAGAACTTCCCTGAAGGCTTCCGCATGCTGTTTCGCGGCGAAAACCACGGCAAACTCTTGCTTCGGCCCTGAATCCCAGGGGGTCCTGTTCAGGGTTGGAGGATTGCCTCTAGCGCCGACCGAAGCACGGCCTCGGTCTCGGCGATGGTGTATCGGCGATGGCGGCGCAGGTAGTCGATGGTGTCGAACTGGAAAAGGACGTCGCCGGCGGACAGAACGGCCTGACGATCGGATGTCTTCACGGCGCCCAACTCGAGAGCGAACTGGAGCTCGAACTGGTCGCGGAGGTCGTCGCGGGCTACGGCCAGCCAGTCGCGAACTCGGGGGTGGTTGGGAGCATTGTGTACCGCAGCGCGATACACCGGGCCGGCTCTCTCATAGAGTCGGAGCCGCATGGCCGCGAAGTCATCAATGCGGCGGTCGAGCGGTCCTTGGCCGATCTTGTGGAGGCGGCCAGCGTCTCTCATGAGCTCGCGATGGCGATGGATGGCGGATTCGACGAGCTCGCCGGGATCGGCGAAGTATCGGTAGAGGGATCGCAGGGAAAGACCGGACCGCTTGGACACCTGCTCGATGGTCGGAATCAGCGACTCCTCGGCAAACATTTCGAGGACGGTGTCGAGAGCGGTGTTGATGTTGCGCTCTCGGCGGGCGACCCGCCCGTCGACGATTGCGTCGGTGCGGTCTACGTCGGTCATCGCAGTTTGACGGTAGCAGTCACTTGAGCATCTCAGTCGTCGGTGACTGGGCCCCAGACCTCGAGATGGTCGACCCGATCGACCCGTCGAATGGTCCGGAGGTCGAGCAGGGCCTCGACGCCCGTGTCGCGGAAGAGTTGGCGAACCCGAGCCTGATCGGAGGGTTCGGCGGCGGCCAGATCGTCATGAAGGCGTTGGAGCAGCCAGAAGCGGTAGGGCTGGACGACGGTGGTGATGCGCGTCCCCCGCCACTCGAAAACGGCCTCGCCAATGTTGCGGCTGGCCGGGTTGTCTTTGCCGTTGGTGCCGGCAACCAAGCCGGGCCGGTCGGCTAGCCACTGATTGGCGTGTTCGTAGTGGGCCGCGATCTCGGGCAGCCATTCCTCGGCCACATGGCGCATCATCGATTTCAGCGTCTCGGGGACGTCGTTGTCGGAAAT
>JAPPKI010000138.1 GCA_028820035.1 bacterium
GAGTAGGCCAGCACGATCTTGTTCAGTTCCTGGTTCACGAGCTCTCCTCCAAGGGGGCGGAAACTGCCGGGGCGGTGAGCCCGGCCAGCGAGCGGAAGAAATCGGCCACCGCGCCGCCACCGGCTTCTTCGGTGGCCACCACGAGCACGGTGTCGTCGCCAGCCACGGTGCCCAATACGCCGTCCACTGGGGAGCGGTCGATGGCCGAGCCGACCACGTGGGCCGACCCTGGCGGGGTGTTCAGCACCACCAGGTTCCCGGAGCTGCCCACGGCCACCACCCACTCCCCCAGCACCCGGCGGAGGTGGTCGTCGGGGGCGATCTGCTCAGAGGGCAGCTCGGGGATGGCGTAGACCGACCCACCGCCGGTAGGGACTTTGACCGCGCCGAGGTCGTCGAGGTCGCGCGACACGGTGGCCTGAGTGACCGCCACTCCCTGAGCAGTCAAGAGGTCCACCAGATGATCCTGGCTGGACACCGACTCCTGCCGGAGGATTTGGGCGATCCGATGCTGGCGCTGATTCTTGCCCAACCTCATGACGCACCCAACAGGAACGCGAGCAGGCCGCGGGCAGCGTGCATCCGGTTCTCGGCCTGTTGCCAGATCCTGCTCTGAGGGCCGTAGAGGACCTCTTCGCTGGCCTCCTGTCCGGGGTTGGCGGGCAGGCAGTGCAGGAAGATGGTATCGGCATCGGCCTGGCCCATAAGAGCCTCGTTCACCGAGTAGCGGCCGGCGAAAGCGTCGACTTTCTCGGAGGCCTGGGCCTCCTCGCCCATGGACACCCAGACGTCGGTGTACACCACCTGCGCGCCGGCAACTGCCTCAATCGGATCGTCGACCACCTCGGCGGCGATGCCAGTGGCAGCGATGCGATCCAGGTCGACACTGTCGAATTGGTAGCCAGGAGGTCCGGAGATCACGAACTGGGCGCCGGCCAAACCGGCGCCGATGGCCAGCGACCGGGACACGTTGTTGGCGTCGCCCACGAAGGCGATGCGGCAGCCGCTGATCTCGCCGAACTCCTGTTTGACGGTCAGCAGGTCGGCCAGCGCCTGCAAGGGGTGGGCCCGATCGCTCAGCATGTTGACCACCGGGACCGAGCTGACCGTGGCCATGCGCTCGAGCAGGCTATGGGACTTCACCCGGGCGCCGATGGCCGCATGGAAGCAGGCCAGGGTCCGGGCAATGTCTTCGGCGGACTCCCGCTGGTCGATTCCCACCTCGGCAGCGGCAACCGACACCGGATGGCCGCCGAGCTGCACCACCGCCATCTCCATGGAGTGCCGGGTGCGAGTCGATGGCTTCTCAAACAGCAGGGTCATGCCCTTGCCCTCCAGCGCCTTGGGAGGATTGGGATCGCCGGACAAGGCCAGAACTTGGAGCAGTTCGTCGGCACTGAGGTCGTCGACTTCGAGAATGTGGCGGATGCTGCCCGGAGGAGTTGTCGAGCTCATAGCTTCAACACCTTGTCGAGCACGGCCACGCCATGGGCGATCTCGTCATCGCTGATGATGAGTGGTGGCGCGATCCGCAATGAAGTAGCGCCAGCGGTGCCCAGCACCAGGCCCGCGGCCATTCCGGCGGTAACCACCTCGGCAGCAGGCCGCTCCTCAGCTAGCTCAACGCCCAGCAACAGGCCCCGACCTCGCACGCTGGCCACCCCGTCGAGCGACTCAACGGCGGACCGCATTGTCTCCCCGGCGGCCGCGGCCCGTGCCGGCAGGTCCAGCTCTTCCATCACGGCCAGCGTGGCCTTGGCCGCGGACGCCGCCAACGGCTGGCCGCCGAACGTGGTGGCGTGGTCGCCGGGTTTGAAGGCGGCGGCTACTTCAGCCCGGGCCCAGCAGGCCCCGATGGGCATGCCGTTGCCCAGTGCCTTGGCCATGGTCACAACGTCGGGCTCGATGCCGTCGTAGTGGTGGGCGAACCAACGGCCGGTGCGGGCCAACCCGGTCTGCACCTCGTCGAGCATGAACAGCAGGCCCCGGTCGTCGCACAGCTCTCGCACCGCTTGTAGGTAGCCGTCAGACGGAACGTTGATGCCGCCCTCGCCCTGGATGGGCTCCAACAGCACCGCCGCGGCGGTGTCGTCGACGGCCTTTTCTAACTCGGCTAAGTCGTCCCAGGGAACATGGCGGAAGCCCTCGGGCAGGGGCTGGAAGGCCTCGTGCTTTTCGGCCTGGCCGGTGGCGTGCAGCGTGGCCAGCGTCCGCCCGTGGAACGACCGGCCCGCGCTGATCACGGTGTAGCGGCCGGGTCCGCCCCATTTGCGAGCGAGCTTGATGGCGCACTCATTGGACTCCGCCCCACTGTTGGCGAAGAACACCTGGCCGGGCGGGCCGCCGACTAGCCGGTCGATAGTACGGGCCACGTGCATCTGGGGCTCGGTGGCGTACAGGTTGGACACGTGGCACAGGGTGCGGGCCTGCTCGGCCACCGCTTCGGCCACCTTGGGGTGGGCGTGGCCGAGGCTGCACACCGCGATGCCGCTCAAAAAGTCCAGGTAACGGGTGCCGTCGCGGTCCCATAGCCAGCAGCCATCCCCCCGCACGAACATGACCGAGGGAGGCCCGTAAGTGGGCATGAGCGGGCAGGGTCCGGAGTCGACTCCTACCGCATCGGTATGAGTGCTCATGAGGTGGCCTCCTGATCGGCGGAGTCGGGGTAGACCATGGTGCCCACCCCGGAATCAGTGAACAGCTCCAGCAGCAGCACGTGGGGGGTGGTGCCGTTCACCATGTGGGCCGAGGCCACACCGTGGCGAACGGCGTGGATGGCCGCGGTGGCCTTGGGGATCATGCCCCCGGCCAATTCCCCGGCGGCGATCATGGCGTCCAGATCAGAGGCGGTGGTCACGCTGATGAGGGTGGACGGATCGCTGGGATCGGCGTAGAGGCCTTCAACGTCGGTGAGGAACACGGTTTTGGCCGCCCCCAGGGCGCCGGCCAGGATTCCGGCCACGGTGTCGGCATTGATGTTGAGCGCCTGGCCGGTGGCATCGGCGCCGATGGTGGAGACCACCGGAATCAGGCTCTCGTCCAGCAGCCGGTCGATGATGGCGGTGTTGACCGTGTCCACCGTGCCGACATAGCCCAATTCGGGATTCTCGGCCCGGGCCTGGATCAACCCGGCGTCCTCACCAGACACGCCGACAGCGAGGGGACCGTGGACGTTGATGGCCGAGACGATGTCACGGTTGACCCGGCCCACCAACACCATGCGAGCGATATCAAGCGTCTCGGCGTCGGTCACCCGCAGCCCGTCGACGAAACGAGGTTCCAAGCCGAGCCGTTCCATCATCTCGCCGATCTGAGGGCCGCCTCCGTGGACCACCACGGGGCGGATGCCCACCGATTGCATGAGCACGATGTCGGCGGCGAATCCGGCCAGGTGGTCGCTGTCCATCGCGCTGCCGCCGTACTTCACTACCACGGTCGAGCCCGAGAACCGCTGGATGTAGGGCAGGGCCTGGGTGAGGACCGCCGCGGTGTCTTCTGCTGGGAAGCTCATGACGTCCCCATGTTCTCGTCGATGTAGGCGTGGGTGAGATCGGTGGTGATGATCCGGGCCGAGCCGTCGCCCATACCGAGGTCCACGTGGAGGTCGAGGCGCCGGCCGGTCATGTATTGGGCCAGCTCAGGGGGATGAGCGGGCTCGCCGTACTGGTACACCACGTGGGGGCCGTAGGCGATGGTCAGCTTGGTGTGGTCGAAGGCCACCCCGGCGGCACCCATCTCCGAGGCGATTCGGCCCCAGTAGGGATCTTGGCCGTACCAGGAGCACTTCACCAGCTGACAGTTGGCGGTGTCCCGGGCCGCCTTGGCCGCCTCGGCGTCGGAGGCCGCCCCGGTGACCCGCAGGAACACCGTCTTGGTGGAGCCCTCGGCGTCATCGGCCATTTGGAGGGCCAAGCTCTCGCAGGCATCGACGATGGCCTGGGTGAGGGCGTCGGGATTGACGGGGCCAGCCTGACCGTTGGCCAAGGCCAACACCGTGTCGTTGGTGGACTCGGCGCCGTCGACAGTCAAACTGTTGAATGTGCCAGCCACTCCGGCCCGGAGAGCCTGTTGCAGGATTTCAGGATCGGCGTCTGCATCGGTGACCAGCACGGCCAACATGGTGGCCATGTTGGGCTCCAGCATGGCGGCGCCTTTGGCGATGCCTCCCACGGTGAAGCCGTCGCCAGCGACCACTACCTGTTTGGGGACGGTATCGGTGGTCATAATGGCCTCGGCCGCCTGGGGGCCGCCCTGGGGAATGAGGGCTTGGGCCGCGGCCGCGATGCCAGCCGACACCGCATCCATAGGCAGGGCATAGCCGATCAAGCCGGTAGAGCACACCAGCACCTCTTGAGGAGCCACTTCCAGGGCGGCGGCGGTCTCCAGGCACATCTGGTGGGCATCGGCCATGCCTTGCGCCCCGGTGGCGGCGTTGGCGTTGCCGCTGTTGAGCACTACGGCGGCGGCCTTCCCGCCCGTGGCGGCCAAGTGCTCTTGGCACACCAGCACCGGGGCAGCGGTCATCTTGTTGGAGGTGAACACGCCGGCTGCGCTGACTGCGGCGCCATCGGCAGTGGCAACGATGGCGAGGTCGGGCTTGCCGCTGGGCTTAATGCCGCAGGTCACCCCGGCGGCAGTGAATCCTGGGACGTCGGTCACGCTCATGGGAACACCCCCACTGCGCTCAGCCCCGCGGTTTCATCCAGCCCGCAAGTCAGGTTGGCGCATTGGACAGCCTGCCCGGCGGCCCCCTTTACCAGATTGTCAATGGCACACAGCGCTACCACCGTATGGGTGCGGGCGTCGTAGCGGACGGTCAGATGGGCGGCGTTGGAACCCAGCGTAGCTTTGGTGGATGGCGAGCGGTCGGATACCACAATGAACGGCTCATCGGCGTAGAAGTCGGTTAGAGCAGCCAGCAGACCGTCGGTGGAGGTCTCTGCGGTGGGTTTGGCGTAGCAGGTGGCCAGGATGCCCCGATTCATGGGCGCGAGGTGGGGAGTGAACAGCACCGACGCCCCCGCGGCTTGCTCAATCTCCGGAGTGTGCCGATGGTTCAGCAGCCCGTAGGCGGTGAAGTCCTCATCGACGGCACAGAATGTGGTGTGGGCCTTAGGAGGTCGCCCCGCCCCGGAAACTCCGCTGGCCGCGTCCACGATGACTCCCTCGGGTTGGATGAGGCCCAGTCGGACCAGCGGTGCCACCGCGAGTGCCGCCGCGGTGGGATAGCAGCCGGGAACGGCCACGGCACTGGCGTCGGCCAACTCTTCCCGAAACAGCTCGGGCAGGCCGTAGGCGAACTGGCCGAGCAGATCAGGGGCTTGGTGCGGTTCCCCGTACCACTGCTGGTATTGCCCGGCATCCTTCAGCCGGAAGTCAGCGGCCAGATCGACGGCGACCTTGCCCCGATCCAAGACATCGCCAGCCAAGGCCATGGACTGGCCGTGGGGCAGAGCCAAAAACGCCAACGCCACCTCGTCCAACAGGTGGGAGTCGTACTTCACGAACTCCTGTTCGGCACTGATCGCAGCCAGGTGGGGATACAGATCAGCAACCGGCTGCCCCGCCTGGGTATCGCCAGTGACAAAGCGCACGTCGAAGCTCTCGTGATGGGCCAGCAGCCGCATCAGTTCCGCGCCCACATACCCCGACGCCCCAATGATTCCAATGGGAATTTTTTGTCCCATGGGGACAATTATGCATGATTATGAATAAGTATTCAAATCAATGGCGGCGGGGTCTCAGCCGCGGAGGGTGGCGTTGTGGGCGGCGGTGACGGCGTCGATGCAGGATTGGCGGGCGGCTGCGACTTCGGCGTCGTTGAGGGTGCGGTCGGCGGCTTCGAAGCGGAGGGCATAGGCCAGGCTTCGACGGCCTTCGCCAAGCTGCTCGGAGCGGAACACGTCAAATAGCGAAACCGAGGCCAATAGCTCGCCTCCGGCTTGGGCGATGGTGGCGGCCACCTCGTCGGCTGAAACCTCGTCGGGGACGGTGAAGGCCAGGTCAATGTCGCTGGAGGGGTAGCGGCTGGGGGCTCTATACGGCGCCAGCCCCCTATCGGCTTCCAGCAGGGCGCCGAGGTCGACTTCCAGCCAGGCCACCCGTTCGTCGATCTCGTAGGCGTCCAGCACCTGGGGGTCGATCTCGCCCAGCGCCCCTACCGGCTGGCCGTCGGCCAGGACTTGGCCAGAACGTCCGGGATGCAGGCCGTCCACCGGACCGTTGACCACTCCCGGGTTGGACACGGCTAGATGACGGGCCAAGCGGCGCCACAGCGCGGTGGCTGCGGTGGCCTCCTGGCCAGCCACTATGACAGCCAGGTGCTCGTGTTCGGCGGGCAGTTCCCCTCCCCCGCCGGGATTTGTCCGGCCGATCTCAAAGAGCGACACCCCAGTGGTGCGCCGAGCCGCGTTGTAGGCCACGGCCTTGAGCAGCCCAGGGCGCAGCGAGGTGCGCATGATCGACTCCTCGGCCACCAGAGGATTGGTCACAGTGATGCCGTCGTCGCCCAAGCCAGCTCGGGCCAGATCGCCCGGAGCCAAGAAGGGCAGGGGCATGGCCTCGGTGATCCCCATACCGGTAAACAGTGCCCGGATCCCTCGGCGGTCTTGCTGTTGGGGGGTGAGCGCTCCGGCCTGCTCGGTCACCGGCACGGTGCGTTTGATGTTGGAAAAGCCGTGGAGCCGGCCCACCTCCTCGATCACATCGATCTCAGTGGCAGAGTCGAGCCGCCACGACGGGATGCTCACCTCGAACTCCTGGCCGTCGCCGCCGGTTTCGCAGGCGAACCCGATGGGCTCCAAAAGGGCGGTCATCTCGTCGGTGCTCAGTTCGGTGCCCAGAATGGAGTTGGCCCGCGGCGTCCGGACTCGAACGGGGCTGGGCTCGGGCCGGTTGCCGGTCGCATCGATCATGCCCGGACTGGTGGTGGCCCCGAGCGCGGCGGCCAGTTCGACGAAGCGGTCCAAGGCCATGGGGATGATGTCGGGGTCGGCCCCCCGCTCGAAGCGAGCAGAGGCCTCGCTGCGCAGGCCCAATCGGCGGGCGGTGCGGGCGATGGTCATGGGATCCCACCACGCCGCTTCCAGCAGCACCGAGCGGGTGTCGGCCGATATCTCGGTGGAAGCCCCGCCCATGACCCCGGCCAGGCCGATGGCCTCGTCGTCGCGGTTCACGATCACCCCGTCGTAAGTGGTCAGAGTGCGCGCCGTCCCGTCCAAGGTGGTCAACTGCTCGCCCCTATGGGCCATACGCACCCCCAGCTCCCCGCCGGGCACTAGATCGAGGTCGTAGGTGTGGTTGGGCTGGCCCAGCTCGAACATCACGTAGTTGGACAGGTCGACCACCGCGTTGATGGGCCGTTGCCCCACGGCCAACAGCCGATTGGCCATCCACCGGGGCGACGGACCAGAGGGCACATTGTCGAGTACCCGCACGCCGAAGCGCCGACAGAAATCGGGGGCGGCGATGCTAACCGCGGCCCGCTCGGCCGCCGGTTGGCCGACCCCTTCAACCCCGGGGGCAGTCACCGCAAAGGCCACGCCGAGGCGGGCGGCCAGGTCGCGGGCCACCCCCATCACCGACATGGCGTCGGGCCGATTGGGGTTCACCTCCAGGTCGAACAGCACATCGGGATGGATGCCCAGCGCCTCGGTGAGGGGTACGCCCAACGAGAGCCCCTGGTCCAGGATCAAGATGCCCTCGTGGTCGTCGCCCATGCCGATCTCGGCCCCCGAGCACAGCATCCCGTTGCTCCACTCCCCCCGCATCTTGCGGCGGGCGATCTCCATGCCGCCGGGCATGGTGGTGCCCACCGTGGCCAGCGGCACCAGGTCGCCCACCGCCATGTTGAAGGCCCCGCAGCACACTTGGAGGGCCTCGCCGTCGCCGGCGTCCACGTCCACCAGGTGAATGCGGTCGGCGTCGGGATGGGGGCGGGTGGCCAGCACCTCGGCCACCACGATGCCGTCCAAGCCCTGCCCCACATAGGACAGCTCCTCCACCGCCAGGCCCAGGTCGGACAGCACTTCAGCCAGGTGCTCAGGTTCGCCGTCGATGTCGGGGGCGAACTCCCGCAGCCAGCTCAACAGCACCTTCATCTCGCTGCCGCCTCATGAGATGGGGTTCGGAAGGCCACTAGAACTGTCCCAGGAAGCGCATGTCGTTGGTCCACAGCTCGCGCAGGTCGTCGATGCCGAACCGGATGAGGGCCAGGCGGTCGATGCCGAAGCCGAAGGCGAATCCCTGCCACTGCTCGGGATCGATGCCGCAAGCCTTGAACACGTTGGGGTGGACCATGCCGCAGCCCCCGAGCTCCAGCCAGGTGCCGTCGGGGCGCTGGATGTCGAACTCCGCCGATGGCTCGGTGAACGGGAAGTAGGAGGGTCGCAGCCGAGAGGTGAAGCCCGGCCCGAAGTAGGCGGCGGTGAACGCCTCGATGGTCCCGGCCAGGTCGCCCAGGGTGGTGTCGCGGTCCACCACCAGTCCCTCGATCTGATGGAACACCGGCATGTGGGTGGCATCGGCGGTGTCCTGTCGGAAGCACCGGCCAGGGGCCACCACATAGATGGGGGGCTCCTGGTTCTCCATCACCCGGGCCTGCACCGGGGAGGTGTGGGTGCGCAGCAGGGTGGTGCCCGGCTCGCCGTAGTCCACGTACAGGGTGTCGTACATATCCCGGGCCGGGTGCCCGAGGGGGAAGTTCAGGGCACCGAAGTTGTACCACTCGCTCTCGATCTCAGGACCTTCGGCCACCCGATAGCCCATGCCCACGAACACATCCTCCAGCTCCTGCCAGGTTTGGGTGATCACGTGGAGATGCCCGCTGGCGGGATGCTCTGTGACCTCGGTGAGGTCGAGTCGTTCAGCGGCCAGCTGCGCGGTCCGGGCCGCGGCCGCCAACTCGGCCTCGCGGGCGCTCAGGATTTCGTCGATTGACGCTTTGGCCGCGTTCAAGGCCTGTCCGGCCTGCTTCCGGGCGTCGGGCTCCATATTGCCCAAAGCCTTGCGAGCCGCCACCAGAGGAGAGCGCTTGCCGGTCAACGCGGTCCGCACCGCGCTCAGTTCATCGAGGGTGGTCGCGGCCGCCGCCTGGCGCTCAGCCTCGACCACCAATTGTTCTGGCTCAGCCATCGGACTCCACTATGGCAACCCTTGTCCTTCAACACCGCATCAAATGGGCTCGGCGCGGTCTGCCAATTCTCCCTCAGAGCCGAGTCGGGTTTGGGTCAATTTTCCCCCTAAGGTTCTGGCATGGATTCAGGAGATTTGCTGGTTCGCGGGGGAACGGTGGTGGACGGCACCGGCGCTCCCTCCTATGAGGCCGACGTGAGGGTGCGCTCGGGAAAGATCGCCGAAGTGGGCCCGGGACTCCGGCCCGACGGCGAGCCCGAGGTGGATGCCGGCGGGGCCCTGGTAACACCGGGGTTCATCGAGCCCCACACCCACTACGACGGATCGCTGTGGTGGGACC
>JAPPKI010000121.1 GCA_028820035.1 bacterium
ATCCCTGGGAGAAGGCCGATTCCACCGCTCCGTAGAGGTCCCGCTCGTCGATGAGCTTGTTGATCACCTGGCGCATCCGCCACGACCCGGCCTCGGGAGCGAAGGTCAGGCCGGTGCGCCGAGCCCGCTGGATCTGGGCGGCCAGCCCCACGGTGAAGGCGTCCACCCTCAGGCTGGGCAGCGACACCGACACCTCACCGGCACCGCAGTCCATGGTGGCAGACACCACCTCGGTGATCCCGCTGAAATCGGCAGTGGACAGAGAGGTGAGCGCCACCTCGTCATAGCCGGAACGGGCCAGACCGTCGGCCACCATGGTGCGGACTTGCTCAGCGGGCCGCTCCCGCACCGGACGGGTGATCATCCCCGCCTGGCAGAACCGGCATCCCCGGGTGCAGCCTCGGAACACCTCCACGTTGAGCCGATCATGAACCACCTCGGTGAGCGGTACCAGTTGCCGCTTGGGGTAGGGCCAAGCGGCCAGATCGGCCACGGTGCGCTTCTCCACCACCGCGGGCACATCGGCGAACCGAGGGGTGATCGAAACCAGTGCGGGGCCGTCGTAAACCACGTCGTAGAGCGACGGCACGTATACGCCTTCCACCGCGGCCAAAGCCCGCAGCACCGACTGGCGCGACCTCTTGCCCGCCCGCTTCCAGTCGCTGATCGCGGCGTTGATCTCCGAAACCACCTCCTCGCCATCGCCCAGCACGAAGAAGTCGACGAAATCGGCCAGCGGCTCGGGGTTGTAGGTGCAATGCCCGCCCGCGCCGATGAGCAGTTCGTGGTCGGCCCGCTGTTCGGCTCGCACCGGGACCCCGGCCAGGTCGATGCAGTTGAGCAGGTTGGTGTACACCAACTCGGCCGACAGGTTGAACGCCAGCACGTCGAATTCCCCGGCTCGGCGATGGGTGTCCACCGAGAACAGCGGCAGGCTCGCCGCCCGCATCTCGGCCTCCATGTCCACCCAAGGGGCGTAGGCCCGCTCAGCCACCGCGTCGTCTCGTTCGTTGAGGATCTCGTAGAGAATCTGGAGGCCCTGATTGGGCAGGCCGATCTCATAGGTGTCGGGGTAAGCCAGAAGCCAGGCCACCTTCGACGGATGGTGCTCCGGTTCCACCATGCCGCCTTCGCCGCCGATGTAGCGCGCCGGCTTCGACACTTCGGGCAGCACTAGCTCCAATTCAGGCCAAAGGGACATCAGTACCAATCTACCGCCGGCCCCCTGCCTACCAGAACCAGTTCAGACGAATCGCCGCATACCCACCTGGCCAGACCACCTCAGGTAAACCGCCGCATGCGGACGTTGAGCACCAAGCCGAGACCAATGAGGGTGGCAATGGCCGAAGAACCTCCGTAAGACACCAAGGGCAGCGGAATTCCGGTGATGGGGGTGATGCCCAGGGTCATGCCCACCGCCTCGAACATCTGGAACAGGATCATGGCGAAGATCCCCGAGCAGATGAGCGCTCCGAACCGGTCTTTGGCCAGCCGGGCGGCCTGGAGTATCCGCAGCAGCAAGATGGCATAGAGCCCCAAGGTGGTGGCCGAGCCGACAAACCCGAACTCCTCGCCGATCACGGTGAATATAAAGTCGGTGTGCTGCTGGGGCACCAATCCGCTGAGCGTCTGGGAGCCCTCGCCGTAGCCCTTGCCGCTCACCCCGCCGTTGCCAATAGCGATCTGGGCCTGGCGCTGCTGGAAGCCGGCCTCTGTGATGCCGGTGGTGGGATCGACGAAGGTTCGGAGCCGGTTGGTCTGATATTCCTCCAACATGTTGGAGTTCACCATCAGGGTCACCACCGTGACGGCGATCAGGGCAATGCCGAGCACCTGGCGAAAGCGGATGCCGCCGATGAGCAGCAACACGAACCCGATGAACACGTAGATGAGCGCGGTGCCCACGTCGGGCTGGAGCAGAACCAAGAGTCCGGGCCAAGCCACGATGCCCACGGCAAAAAACACCCGAGGCACGGTCATGTGGTCCTCGTATCGGGACAAGAAGGCCGCCACCGCCACGATCACGGCGAGCTTCTGGAACTCGGAGGGCTGTAGCTGGAAATCGCCGAACCGGTACCACGATCGAGCGCCGTTAACCTCCTCGCCCAGGGGGCTCAACACCACGATCAGCGCCAAGAGCCCTGCCACATAGATGGCCATGGCGAACTTGGACAGCTCCTGATACGGGAACCACGCCGCGAACACCATGAACAACGCGCCAGCCACCGCGAACAGCGTCTGGCGCTCCAAGAAGAAGGAGTCAAAGTTCTCCGGATCGCGGCCCCGAGTGGTGCTGTAGATGGCCGCAATCCCGATAGCCGCCAAGCCGGCCGCGGCCAGAACCAGGAGCACATCGATATGCATCCACGGTGCATACGGACTGCTCCGGGGGTTCATCTCCCGTTCCCGCAGGCGGCGTTCCTCCAAGGAGATAACTGCCATCAGGCCGCGCCCACTGATTCAGCAGGGTCAACTTCATCTTCGGTCTCGTCTTCACCGATCGTTCCGCCCAGCTCGGCGAGATCGTCGATGGTGCGCACCGCCGGTACCGAGTTGGTGGCGATCGGCTCCAGAACCCGGCGGACTGCGGGGGCAGCCACCGATGCCCCGAATCCCGACTCCTCCATGATTGCCACCACCACGTACTCGGGATTCGGATTGGGGCCGAAGGCCACAAACAGCGAATTGTCCGCTTGGCCTACCACCTCGGCCGTGCCCGTCTTCCCCGCCACCGGCCACTCCTCATGGGGGAAGCCGTAGAAAGCCGAGTGGGCGGTGCCGTCCAGTTCCGCGGTAACCCCGAGCAGCCCTTCGAGGATCGGCACTCGGATGGCGCCCGGCAGATAGATCTGGCTGAGCACCCGGTCGGCAAACGCCTGGATCACCTCTCCGGTAACCGGGTTCTCCACTCTGTCCACCATCTTGGGGGCATACAGCGTGCCGCCGTTGGCGAACGCGGCGTAGCCGTTGGCCAGCTGCAACGGTGTGGCCCCCAGCAAGCCCTGACCAATGCCCAAAACGATGGAATCGCCGGTTCGCCAGGGTTCTCCTGCGGCTTCCGCCACCGACGGGGAGGGCACCCTGCCCCCGCCCTCGCCGGGAAGTGCAATGCCCGACGGTGCTCCGAAGCCGAATAGCTGAGCGGTCCGCTGGATTCCCTCCCGGTCGAAGCGATCGGCCCGGTCCATGGTGTCGCCCAAGTAGTAGAAGTACACGTCGGATGACACGATGATGGCCCGGACCAGATCCACCGGCCCGTAGATGGCCTCTTCGGCGTTTTGGAAGGTGCACGAGGCAATCACGTCCTCCTCGCAAGACGGCACCACGTAGGTGCCGGTGTCCTCGTAGAGGGTGCGAACGTCTAGCACGCCCCGCGGGCCGATTACCCCGCTGTTCATCGCGGCATAGGCGGTGAACAGCTTGAATGTTGACCCCGGTGGATAGATGCCGGCCAAGGCCCGGTTGTGTAGCGGTTGGTGGTTGGCCGGGTCTTGGAGTTGAGCCCACCGGGACTCGGAGAAGCCGCTCACGAACTCGCTGGGCGAGTAAGTGGGAAATGACGCCATGGCCAATACCTCGGCGCCGTTGGGGTCCAATACCACAAGGGCGCCGCCGGGGGCCTTGAACGGGGGATCATTCGGGTCGTCGGTCTCCTGCTGACGGGCTTCAGCAAGGCCGGCCAAGAGCTCCTTCTCGGCCAGCGCCTGGACGTCGATGTCCAAGGTGAGGTGGACGTCGGCCCCGGCAACGGGATCAACCTGCTCCAGCACCTGCACCGGGTCGCCGACGTTGTCCACTTCCAGCCTTTTGAAGCCTGGCGTACCCCGGAGCACCGACTCAAAGGATGCCTCGATCCCAGTCTGGCCAATCTCGTCGTTGCGCCGATAGGTCTTGGGATCATCGGCCACCAACTCGTACTGCTCCTCCCTGAGCAGGGAGACATAGCCGAGAATGTGAGCGGCCAGGTCGCCGTACGGATATGTGCGGACGCTGCGGATCACGGTGCCCACACCGGGGAACTCGTCGGCCCGCTCGGCCAGAACGATCTCGAAGTTCTCGGTAACGTCGTCGGCCACCGGAACGGAGTCGAGAGGGCCATATCGGGGGTCGTCGAGCGCTTCGTTGATCTCGAATATCTTGGTGAGCCGCCCAGCCCGGCTGATCTCGGTGGCCAGGCGCAGCACCAGCTCTTCTTGCCCTTCCTCGTCGAATTCGGTGTCGTAGGTGAACCGGTCCACCGTCACCACCAGCGACTCCCGGTTGTCCACCAGCACGTTGCCGTTGCGGTCGAAGACGCGCCCCCGGGGAGCGGGCTCATAGATCACCCGGACGGTGTTGGATTGAGCCTGGGCCTCAAACTCCTCAGAACTCAACACCTGGAGGAACCACAGGCGGGCCACCAGCGCTCCGAAGGCCAACAGAGCCAACAGGGCCAAAAAGGTCAACCGCAAGCGAAGAGACTCGGGGCTCAACGCTCTTCACCTAGCAGCCTGGGCCACGACCAGTGCCACAAACCCAGCAATGGCAAGCTCAGCACCAAGTTGTAGGCCGCAGCCACGCCCATAACTGTGTAGAGGCGGTCGGTGTACAGGTTGACCTCGCCCAACAGCTCCCCGAGCACGGCGTAAACCAACAACCCGCCCGCGGTGGCCGCCGCGGTGACCAAAACGTTTATCCACCAGGCGCTGCGGAAGATCCGCTCTTCCAATAGTCCCACCGCGTAGCCCCAGACGGTGTAGATGAGCGCAGACAGCCCGAACAACGTGGGGAGATAGAGATCGATGCCCAACCCGATTGCGAATCCGGCGATTGCTCCCCTCTCCGGTCCGCCGACCAGTCCGGCGGTGACTGCTAGGGCCAGAGGCACCTCGGGAGCAACCCCCAGCACCCGCAGATCGGAGAACAGCGCCAAATGGAGCACTAGCGCGGACAAGAGGAACAATCCGCTGCGAACGTACGCGCCGGCCATGGTCATCAGCCATCCTCCAGCGGGTCGTAGAGCAGCACGGTGACGAAGCTCAGGCTGTCGGTGTTGGCCGAGGGCGCCACGGTGAGGAGCTGAAGCAGGCGTGCTTCGTCGAAGTCGATATCGGTAACGGTGCCGATGGGAATTCCCGGGGGATAGCGGCTGCGATCCACCCCGCTGGTGACCACCTCATCCCCAATATCCACCTCGGTATCGATTTCCAGCCCCTTCGTCACCATTAGAGGCTCGCCGTGACCGCCTCCCGAGGCCAGGGCCACGTCTTCGGTGCCCACTACCAGCACTCCCACCTCGAAGCTGGGGTCGGTGAGCAGCGTGACCCGGGAATGCCCTCGGCCCGGATCGCCGTCGATCCTCCCGATCAGACCACCCCTGGTAACCACCGGCATCCCGTTGCGGATCCCGTCTTCGGCACCGCGGTTGATCTGTACCGAGTACCGATCGAAGTTCCCCACGTTGGCGGTGACCACCTCGCCCACCACGTTGGGGATGTCCTGCACGTAGGGCAGGCCCAGCACATCGAGCAGCGACTCCAGGCGGATGGCTGCGTCGGAGTCCAAGATCTGCTGGCCCTCCAGCTTTTGCAACTCTTGGCGCAGCGCCTCGTTCTCGGATTCCAACTCGTCGTAGCCGGTGACTCCGGCCCAGGCATCGCCCACCGGTTCGAACACCCGATCGGCTCCCGACCGCAGAGGCGAGATCAGATCGGAGAGGGTTTCCTCGGTTCGCTGGAGGGGCTCAAAATCACGGGCATCCAGGGTGATCAGCGTCGCGGAGGTGAGCAGCAGGAAGATGAGCGTGAATCGCGACCGCCCTGTGTGGGTGCCCGTTGCCACGGGGCCGAACCGAGTGATCAGTCGTACGACGACGAGAAGAGGAGCCCCTCAAGCGCGTCGAACTCCTCCAGCGATTGACCAGAGCCAATGGCAACTGCGTGGAGGGGATTAGGCGCCAACCGGACCGGCATTCCCGTCTCTTCCTCGATCCGAGGGGGCAGGCCGTTCAGCAGGGCCCCGCCGCCAGCCAGAACGATCCCCGCCTCCATGATGTCGGCGGCCAACTCGGGGGGAGTCTCATCCAGCGTCACTTTGACCGCGTCGACGATGGAGCGCACCACCTCGGAGATGGCCTCGCGGATCTCAGCGGTGGAGGTCACCACCGTCTTGGGCAGGCCGGTGATCATGTCTTGGCCTCGGACCTCGGCATAGCGGCTTTCGCTACCCGCCCACGCTGTGCCCAACACCATCTTCACTTCCTCGGCCGTGCGACTGCCGATAGTTAGGCTGTGCTCCTTCTTCAGGTAGGCGATGATGTCCTCGTCCATCCGATCGCCGCCCATGCGGATCGACTGACCGGTGACTACCCCGCCCAGCGAGATCATGGCTACCTCGGTGGTACCGCCGCCGATGTCCACGATCATGCTGCCCGATGCCTCCTGTACCGGCATACCGGCACCGATGGCCGCGGCCATGGGCTCTTCGATGATGTAGACCGGCTTCTTCGCTCCGGCGGAGATCGCCGCCTCCTGTACGGCCCGCTGCTTCACGGGAGTGATGCCGGAGGGAACGCAGATCACCATTCGGGGTCGGATGAACCTTCCCGGAGACACTCTTTGGATGAAGTACCGCAGCATCTTCTCGCAAATGTCGAAGTTGGCGATAACCCCGTCTTTGAGCGGGCGGATGGCCTGGATGTGAGCCGGAGTGCGCCCCAGCATCCGCTTGGCCTCAGAGCCCACCGCCAGAGGCACGCCCTCGTTGGTGACTGCCACAACCGAGGGCTCGTTGATCAAGATGCCCTCGCCGCGGACATACACCAGCGTGTTGGCGGTGCCCAGGTCGATTGCGACATCGCGGCCAACCAGACCGCTACTGGAAGAGAACCGCCGCTTCACCATGGGGCAAGGTTAGAACAGCCGATCCCGGTTCGCACACCGGCGTGAGTCGCAGGTCGGGAAGGAATTCGCACACCGGCAAACGCACGGGCGCGTCTCACAGTTCGGGGAAGAAGATGGCTATCTCCCGCTCGGCGGAGGCATTGCTGTCGGAGCCGTGAACCAGGTTCTCGGTGACCTCCAGCCCATAGTCGCCCCGGATGGTGCCGGAGGGAGATTCCAGGGGGTTGGTGGCCCCCATCATGGAGCGGACGACGGCATAGACGTCCTCAGGCCCTTCGATCACCAGAGCCACCGACGGTGAGCGGCCAATGAATGCCACCAAGTCGGGATAGAACGGACGGTCCACGTGTTCGGCGTAATGGCGGGCAGCCAGATCGGCGTCGATGGTGACCATGCGCATGGCTGCGATCCGCAGACCCCGGTCCTCGAAACGGGACACGATGGCCCCCACCAGACCACGCTCCACCGCATCGGGTTTGCACAAAACCAGCGTCCGATTCACCGCCAGAACTCTACCGATCTCAACCCGCCATTCAACACCGGGGGAACCCTACTGATCTTGTGATGCCATGTGAAGGCGGGCCGCACCCGCGGTGTAGAGGGAGCCGGTGACTACCACCGCGTCTTCCTCGGTGGACAGGGCCAGCGCCCGGTCCACCGCCTCGCTCACAGTGCCGGCCACCTCGGCTTCGATCCCTCGATTTCGGGCCGCGGCGGCCAGATCGGCAGCGGGCAGGGCCCTCGGCCAATCAGGAGCGCAGCACACCACCAGATCGCAGCGGGCACCGGAGGCGTCGATGGCGGCGAGCATGGCGTCGGGGTCCTTGTCGCTCATCATGCCCACCACCCAGGTGACTGCGCCCAAAACCGTGAACTGGTCGGCCAGCGTGTCCGCCGCCGCCGCCAATCCGTCGGGATTGTGGGCTCCGTCGATCACCACCAAGGGCTGGCGGGCCACCACCTCGAACCGGGCTGGCATCCTCACATCCCCCAAGGCGTCCAAGAGCGGCTCATCCAGCGCCTGACCCACCAGGGCTTCGAACCCGGCGATAGCCAGCGCCGAGTTCTGCCCTTGGTGGGCGCCGAACAGACTGACGTATACCTGTTCGTAGCGGCTATGGGGGGTGCGCACCGAGACCAGTCGCCCGCCCACCGCCGGCTGATTCTCCAGCAACTCGAAGTGCTGGCCGGCCGCCAGCAATTCTCCGGGGTTCTCCCGGGCGGCAATTGCCACCAGCTCGGGGGCCATGGGCCCCAGCACCGCGGTGGCGCCAGGATGGATGATGCCTGCCTTCTCTCCCATCACCTCCCGCTCCCAGCCAGGGCGGCCGTCGGTGTGGTCGCGGCCGATGTTGGTGATCACCGCCACCTCACTGTTCACCACATTGGTGGCGTCGTAGCGGCCCAGCTTCCCCACCTCCACCACCGCCAAGTCCACGGCCACGTCGGCGAACCAGCGCAGGGCCGCCGAGGTGACCAGCTCAAACCACGATGGGGCTGCGCCCGCTGACTCTGCCGCCAGATGGCTCTCCACCAGCCGCAAGTGCCCGAGAAGATCGGCCAACTCGGAATCGCCGATGGGGTCGTCGCCCACGGCCATGCGCTCGTTGATGCGCTCGACATGGGGGCTCGTGTAAGTCCCGACGGTCATCCCCCACGCCCCGGCCAGCGCGGCGATGAGCGCGGCCACCGAGCCTTTCCCGTTAGTACCGGTTATGTGGACTGCCGGGTAGTCGGCTTGGGGGTCACCCAGCGCCTCGAGCAGTTGGCGTATCGGGGCCAGCGACAGGCCGTCGGTATCGCCGGCAGTCGCTTCCAGATTGACGTGGCTGTCCAGCCACGCCTGGAGGTCAGCTAGCTTGGCGCCGGGACCGGTCGGTTGAACGGGCCTTGGCCGCATTGAGTAGCTGGGGGGTTTCCTCGCCGCGGACGGTTGCCGCGCTGACCGCACACTGAACCACGTCGTCGCGGCTGGGCAACTCGTACATCACGTCGAGCAGCACCTCTTCCAAGATCGCCCGCAGCCCTCGGGCCCCGGTATTGCGGCTGAGGGCCAACTCGGCCACCTCGGCCAGCGCATCGTCGCTGATCACCAGCTCTACGTTCTCGAACTCGAAGAACTTGCAATACTGCTTCACCAGGGCGTTCTTGGGCTCTACCAGGATCCGCACCAGCATGTCCCGCTCCAGATGCGAGACCACCCCGACCACCGGCAGGCGGCCGATGAATTCGGGGATGAGGCCGAACTTGATCAGATCCTCGGGCTGGACTTGGTTGAAGAGCTGGCCGTGGTCGCGCTCGGCATCAGAGCGGATCTCGGCTCCGAAGCCGACGCCAACATTTCCCACCCGGTTTTCGATGATCTGTTCCAAACCGGCGAATGCGCCGCCGACGATGAACAGCACGTTGGTGGTGTCGATCTGGATGAACTCCTGATGGGGATGCTTGCGCCCACCCTGGGGCGGCACCGATGCGGTGGTGCCCTCCAGGATTTTCAACAAGGCCTGCTGGACGCCCTCACCGGAGACATCCCGGGTGATCGACGGGTTCTCGCTCTTGCGGGATATCTTGTCGATCTCATCGA
>JAPPKI010000127.1 GCA_028820035.1 bacterium
TGGTGGCGTCCTCGGTCTCGCCCGAGCGGTGCGACATCACCGAGGTGTAGCCCGACGCGGTGGCCAGCTCCACCGCTTCCAGGGTGCGGGTGAGGGTGCCCACCTGGTTGACCTTCACCAGGATGGAGTTGGCCACGCCCAACTCGACACCCCGGGCCAGCCGCTCGGTGTTGGTCACGAACAAGTCGTCGCCCACCAACTGCACCCGCCCGCCGAGCGCCTTGGTGAGCAGCGCCCAGCCATCCCAGTCGTCCTCATCCATCCCATCCTCGATCGACACGATGGGGTAGGCGTCGCACAGCTCGGCCAGATAGGCGGCCATGCCGGCGGAGTTGAGCGACCGGTTCTCCCCGGCCAAGTGGTACTCGCCGTCAGCAAAGAACTCGGTGGAGGCCACATCCAGGGCTAGGGCCATGTCATCGCCCGGCCTCAGCCCGGCGGCCTCAATGGCGTCCACCAACACCGCCACCGCGGCCTCATTGGAGTCCAAATCGGGGGCGAAGCCGCCCTCGTCGCCGATGCCGGCCGACAGGCCCCGCTCCACCAGCAGGCGGCGAAGATTGTGGTAAGTCTCGACCCCCCAGCGCAGGGCCTCGCGGAATGAGGCCGCCCCCACCGGGACCACCATGAACTCCTGGAGGTCGATGTTGTTGGCGGCGTGGGCCCCGCCGTTGAGCACGTTCATCATGGGCACCGGCAGCACGTGGGCGTTGGCCCCGCCGATGTAGCGAAACAGCGACAGGCCACTGTCAGCGGCCGCGGCATGAGCCGCAGCCAAAGAAACCCCCAGCACCGCGTTGGCACCCAGACGGCTGAGCCCGTCGGTGCCGTCCAGGTCGATCATCGCCATGTCTAGATCCCGCTGGTCGGCGGCTTCGGTCCCGACCACAGCATCGGAGATCTCGCCGTTGACCGAGGCCACCGCACTGGCCACTCCCCGGCCCAGATACCGTTCGCCTCCGTCGCGCCGCTCCACTGCCTCATAGCGGCCGGTGGACGCCCCCGAGGGAACCATGGCCCGCCCGGATATACCAGACTCCAAGGCAACCTCAACCTCAACGGTAGGGTTACCTCTTGAGTCCAAGACCTCTCGGCCGACTACCCGTGTGATCGCGCTCAAAATCCAGGTCTTTCAGGGATTCCCTCGCCCATCGCGTGTTATTGATGTGGCTGGAGTTATAAAAATAGACGATAAAGCCCGGTTTGACTAGGGATTGCCACAAATTACAAAGAAGAAATTTCACGGGCGCGAATTTGCTCTCCAACGGCATTGGCGAAGGTTCGGAGCTCAGATTCGGCATCCAGACCCGCGGTTTGAGCGGCCAGAACGGCGTCGTAGAGGCGACCCGCCACCGTGGCGGTGTCCACATCCGGCACCACTCCCACCGAGCGGGCCTTGTGGATCACCTTGTCGGCAAACAGCAGCGCGGGCAACCCCGGCGGGATGCCGTCCATCACCGATGACCGCCCCTTCTGATCCCGCTTGATGGCCTCCCAGTTCACCAGCACCTCATCGGAGTCTTCCACCTCGATCAGATCAGAATCGGGGGTGCCAAACACATGGGGATGGCGGGACTTGAGCTTGTCGTGAATCCCCCGGGCCACGTCGGCCAGGGTGAACTGGCCTGCCTCGGCAGCCAGCACAGAGTGGAAAACGATCTGGTAAAGCAGATCGCCCAGCTCCTCCTCCAGTTCCTCATAGCCCGACAATGTGTCGGGGTCTACCCCGTCCAGCGCCTCCAACACCTCGTAGGTCTCCTCCAGCAGATGGCCCCGCAGCGACTGGTGGGTCTGCTCCCGGTCCCAGGGACAGCGACGGCGCAGTTCAATGGCCAGATCGGCAAACCGGGCCACTTCTCCGGCGATGGGCGCGCCGAGCTCGGGCACATAGAGCGATGTGAGATGGTCGGGGTCCACCTCATGGTCCAGATCAGCCCAGGCCACTTCGAAGACCTGTTCGTCGGGCAAACCCAGGCGCTGCAACACCACTACCGGCGGGTGGGCTCTGGCGGCGGCCGAGCGGTCGAGGGAGTCCAAGGCCGCCAGCTTGACCTCGCTCAGCACATGGGCGGCGTCGCACTGGGCCACGAGCAGCGGCCCCCGCTCCCCGGCGGCGTCCACCGCGAAGCGGCGCCCGTCCACCAGCCGCACCCCAGCGGCCAGCGGGTCTACACCAAGACGGTCCCACGCCAGGTCGGCAAACGAGAGGCCGGCCAATACCTCCAGCTCCACACCGGACTCAGCCCGCAACAGCTCCACCGTGCGCTCGGCCACCAGCGGGGAGCCGGGCACGGCATAGAGCACGTCTTCGTGGCCGTGCTCGGCCTCCGCGGCTAGCCGATCCACAATGGCCCGATAAACCTCCTCGAACGACGAGGCCCGGTCGTAGAGGTCGTCGAATGATTCGGCCGGCTCCACTGCCGCAGCCGCGAGGTGGCGCCGAGTGCGGACGAAGCGCCGGCTGGTCTGGCTGATGGCGTCCACTACCGCCCCGGTGATGAGCTCGGGTCCGGCCGGACCGAGACCGGCAACGATCACCTTGGCCATGTTGCCCTGCCTATCACGATGCCGCCGCGGGTCTCGTGTTGCCCATCACGATCCTCACGATGCTGCCGCCTCGGCCGGCTCATCGTCGGGAACCAGATCCCGCAAGGTGCCGATGAGGGTGTCCACGGCGGCAGCGGCCGAATCCAGCGGGAGCTTCAGCAGCCCGGGGGCCTCCAAGTAGTCCGCTCCCGGGTAGAGGCGCTCCAAGCGCACCCGGCGGCTGGGCCGGAGCCTCACCGGACTGATCCGGGCCAGCCACTTGGGGCCGCCAAAGCCGGGGCCCTTAGCCAACGCCACCTCCCGAACTCCGGTGCGCAGGCACTCGCACCGCAGCCGAGCCGCCCCCAGCAGCACCTGGGCCACCTCCGGGATCGGCCCGTAGCGATCGGCCCACTCCGCAGCCACGTCGTCCACTTGGTCGGGGGTAACGCAGGCGGCCACCCGGCGGTAGGCCTCGAGACGCAGCTCCTCTTTGGGCATGTAGTCGGCGGGAATGCTGGCAGCCTGCGGCAAATCGATGCTTATCTCGACCGGCTCGGGCGGAGTCTCGCCCTTCAACTCGGCCACCGCCTCGGTGACCAGCTGGCAGTAGAGGTCGTAGCCCACCGCGGCGATGTGGCCCGACTGGCCGGTGCCCAGCATGTTGCCCGCTCCCCGGATCTCCAGGTCGCGCATGGCGATCTTGAACCCCGATCCCAGCTCGGTGGCCTCGCCAATGGTTTTGAGCCGCTCGTAGGCCTCCTCGGTGAGCACCCGCCCCTCGGGGGTGAACAGGTAGGCGTAGGCCCGAGTCCCGGCCCGCCCCACCCGGCCCCGAAGCTGGTGGAGCTGCCCCAAACCCAGCAGGTCGGCCCGATCCACCACCAGGGTGTTCACCGTGGGCATGTCGATGCCCGACTCGATGATGGTGGTACATACCAGCACGTCGTAGGCGTGTTCCCAGAAGTCGATCACCACCTGTTCCAGGGTGCCTTCGTCCATTTGACCGTGGGCCACCGCGATGCGGGCCTCGGGCACCAGCTCCCGCAGATCGGCGGCCACATGGTCGATGCTGGCCACCCGGTTATGCACAAAGAACACTTGACCTTCGCGCAGCAACTCCCGGCGGATGGCCTCGGCCACCGGGCGCTCGTCGTAGGCCCCCACATAGGTCAATATGGGCTGGCGGTCGGCGGGGGGCGTGTGCAGCAGCGTGAGGTCGCGGATGCCGGTCAGGCTCATCTCCAAGGTGCGGGGGATAGGCGTGGCAGTAAGGGTGATCACGTCGACGTCGGCTTTGATCGACTTGATGGCCTCTTTGTGGGTGACCCCGAAGCGCTGCTCCTCGTCTACCACCAACAGGCCCAGGTTCCGAAACGACACGTCGTCGGACAGCAGGCGGTGGGTGCCGATCACCACGTCCACCGACCCGTCGGCCAACCCCGATACCACCTTGCGGGCCTGACCGGGCGACAAGAACCGGCTCAGCACCTCCACCCGGATGGGATAGCCGGCGAACCGCTCGCTGAAGGTCTGGTAGTGCTGTTGGGCCAAAAGGGTGGTGGGCACCAGCACGGCAGCCTGCGATCCGTCTTGAACGGCCTTGAACACCGCCCGTATGGCCACCTCGGTCTTGCCAAAGCCCACATCGCCGCAGATCAGCCGGTCCATGGGCAGGGGCTGCTCCATGTCGCCCTTGACATCGGTGATGGCCTTGTGCTGATCGGGGGTGAGCTGGTAGCCAAAGGCCGACTCCATCTCCGTCTGCCACGGCGTGTCGGCGGAGAACGCCCGTCCGGGGGTGGTTACGCGGCGCTGGTACAGCACCACCAGCTCCTTGGCGATCTCACTGACCGCGGAGCGCACCCCGCTCTTGGTCCGCTGCCAGTCGGCGCCCCCCATCTTGCTGAGGGTGGGGGTCTCGCCCCCGGAATAGCGGCGCACGGCGTCCACCTGATCGGTGGGCACGTACAGCTTGTCGCCACCCCGATACTCCACCAACAGGTAGTCGCGGGTAACCCCGGCAATGGTCCGGGTCACCATGCCGCCGTAGCGGCCCACGCCGTGGTGGCGGTGGACGACATGGTCGCCCGCCGCCAGATCGTCCATCTCCTGGGCCAACGACGGCCGGGGGCGGCTGCGCCGGTGGGCCCGGCGCCGGCCAGTGAGGTCGGCCTCGCCCAGAACGGCCAGACGGGAGCCGGGCAGCACGAACCCCCTTTGAAGGGGGGCAACCACCACACAGCCTCCCGAATCGGAAGCGTCGCCGAATCCTGCACCCTCGCCAATTCGAACCGGGAGGTCCACCCCGTGCTCGCGCAGCACGGCGGCGGAACGGTTGGCCGACCCTTCTCCATCGGCCGCCACCCGCACTCGGTACCCCTCGCCCAGCAGCCGGGACACCTGCTCCACCGGAGCCGACGGATCACCGATGGCCGAGGCCCAGCCCCCCACCGCCACCACCGGGGTTGTCGGCCCGGGCGGCACTGCGGTCATGGTCCATACCGGCGAGGAGCAGGAGGCCAGCAACCGGTGGTAGTCCACGTGCAGACGGGGGAATTCTTCTCCGGTCGCTCCCCAGGTCTGGGCCAGCGCACCGGCCAAGTCGGCCTCCTCGGCGGCGATGTCAGACGCCCGGTCCCGGAGCCGCCCCGGTTCCAGCAGCACCATCAGGGCATCGGAGCCGAGACGGTCGGTGATGATCTCGTCGGTGTCGATCAGCCATGGCAGCCACGACTCCATCCCGTCGAAGAACTGGCCCTCATACAGGCGCTCCCACTGCTCTCGACCCCAGGGGCGGGAGGCCACCAGCTTCTCGGCCGCGGCCCGAACCGCCGGCACTGGCCGCACCTCCCGAGCAGGAAATATCTCAACTTGCTCCCGCGATTCGGTGGAACGCTGATCGGCCACCGAGAACTCGGTGAGGCGGTCCACCTCATCACCCCACAGATCGATGCGGATCGGGCTGTCGGCGGTAGACGGGAACACATCCACGATGGAACCCCGCACCGCGAAAACACCCCGGTGCTCCACCTGCACGTCGCGCCGGTACCCCCGGGCGGCCAGGTCAGCGGCCAACTGGCCCAAATCAACCCGATCGCCCGACGCCACCCTCACCGGCTCGGCATCGTCGGAATCGAACACCAATCGCTGAAGCAGGGCCCGAACCGGGGCCACCAAAACAGCCGGGCACTGCTGAGGGTGGTGGAGCTGCCAGATGGCCTGACAACGCCGGCCCATTGTCTCCACTCCAGGGCTGATCCGCTCGAACGGCAAGGTCTCCCACGCCGGGAACAGGGCGACACTGCTGTTGAGCATCGTCGACAGGTCGCCGGCCAAGCGCTCGGCGTCGGAAGTAGTGGGCGTGGCCACCACCATTGGTCGGCGGCCGTTCAACTCGGCAATGGCGGCCAGCACCGCAGCCTGGCCCGACTCGGCCACGGCCAACGAGGCGTCGCGTCTTCCGAGCACGTCGATCACCGCGGACTCGTCAGCCAGCAGCCGCCCAAGGCCAGCCAACCCCGGCCCCACACCAGCAACCGCGGTAGCGGCCATCAGCTGAACCTGCTCATCATCGGCCAAACCTGCTCACCGTCAGTTGAACCTGTTCATCACGATCTCGACCGGATGGTCGAGCAGGGCCAGCGCGGCCTCCGCAGCACGCTCTACCGCATCGTCCAACAGGTCGCGGTCGGCTCGGCCCGGCTGCTTCAGCACATAGTCGGCGCCGGCTTGGGGATTGGGGGGCTTTCCCACCCCGACGCGAATCCGGGTGAAGTCGGCGGTGCGAAGGTGGCCCTTGATGGAAGACAGGCCGTAGTGACCGGCCAACCCCCCGCCGTATTTCACCTTGACTCGTCCTGGGGGCAGATCAAGCTCGTCGTGGATCACCACCAGGCGCTCCAGATGCTCGGCGATGCTCCAACGCCGCACCAGCGCCCGCACTGCCTCGCCCGATTTATTCATGAAGGTCTGAGGAAAGGCCAGCACCACCCGGCGACCATCAACCCGGGCCTCGGCTACTAGCGCCGCTTCCCGGCTCTTGCGCAGCGTCTGCCCGTAGCGCTCGGCCAGCAGCTCCACCGCCTCGGCTCCCACGTTATGGCGGGAACCCACGAACTTGTCCCCGGGGTTGCCCAACCCCACGATCAAAAGATCGGCCGGGGTGTCGGTGTGCTTCTTACGGGATCGCCAGCGGGAAGGCACGGCGACAGGCGCCGATCAGCTCAGCTCTCGGTGTCTTCGGAGGTGTCGGCGTCGGCGTCGGCCTGCTCGGCGTCTTCGTCGGCGTCCTCGCGGACAATCGGCTGGCCGTCTTCGTCCAGCTCCACCTCGAGCTCTTCATCAACTTCGGGCTCTTCGATCTCGATAACCCGTATCGAAGTGCTGGCCACCAGCTCATCGGGGTCGCCTGCCAGCTCCACCCCTTCGGGCAGTTCGAGGTCGCCGGCCCTCACCGAGTCGCCCATCACCATCTCGCTGATGTCGATCGTCAACTCGTTGGGAATGGCCTCCGGCTTGGCCAGCACCCGGATGGTGAAGGCAGCCTGGTCTACCACACCGTCTTCGTTGGTCACCGCGGTGGCGTCGCCCTCGAGCACCATCCGGACCTCTACCTCCACGGCAACGTCGGCATCCACCCGGATGAAGTCCACATGGATGAACTCGTTGCGCACGGGATGATGCTGCAACTCTTTGACCAAGCCGAGCTGGCGGTCGCCGTCCACTTCCAAAGTGAGCAGTGCGTTGAGACCGGCATCGGTGGTCAGAGCCGACCGCAGCTCGCTGGCATCCACCGCCACAGAAACCGACTCCCCTCCCAGCCCGTACACCACACCGGGCACCCGCCCCGTCCGGCGCAGGCGACGCGACGGCCGGGTTCCCAGCTCACGCGAGGTGTCGGTCTTCAAGATCAGTTCAGCCATAGCGCAGCTAGAAATGTTATCGGGCCGCAGCCCGAAACCTCTAACGGCTAGGAGAGGTTCTTGCCACCGAAGATCTCAGAGACGGAGGTGTCTTCGAATACGGCGTCGATGGCGTCGGCGATGATTCGGGCCACCGAGAGCACTTCAATCTTGTCGATCTGCTTGTCGGGCGACAGCGGGAGGGTGTTGGTGATCACCACCTTGGAGATCACCGAGTTCTTGAGTCGGTCGATTGCCGGACCGGAGAACACGCCGTGGGTGGTGGCGGCGTAGATGGTGGCCGCGCCCCGGGCGGCCAGCGCATCGGCCGCGGCCACGATGGTGCCACCGGTGTCGATCATGTCGTCGATGAGCACGCAGGTGCGGCCCTCCACGTCGCCCACCACCTCAATGACTTCCACCGCGTGCTTGACGTCCTTGGCCCGGCGCTTGTGGACGATGGCCAAGTCGGCATCCAGGTCGTTGGTATAGCGCTCGGCCACCTTCACCCGGCCGGCGTCGGGCGACACGATCACCAGATCGCCGTCGAGGTCCTTGAGATAGTCCACGAGCACCGGCATAGCGGTCAAGTGGTCCCAGGGGCCGTCGAAAAAGCCCTGGATCTGCCCAGAGTGGAGGTCGACGCTCAACATGCGATTAGCCCCCGCGGTACGGAAGGTGTTGGCCATCAGCTTGGCGGTGATGGGCTCGCGGCCCGCGGCTTTGCGGTCTTGGCGACCGTAGCCGTAGAAGGGGCACACCGCGGTGATCCGCTTGGCCGAGGCTCGCCGGGCAGCGTCGACCATGACGAGATGCTCCATAACGGCGTCGTTGATGGAGGCGTCGCCATGGGCGGTGTGGCTCTGGACGATGAATACGTCGGTGCCCCTCACCGATTCCTCGAACCGGCAGTGGATCTCGCCGTTGGCAAAATCCGCGATGTTGGGCTCCACCAACTCCTCGCCGAGCACCTCGGCAATCTCGGCGGCCAGTTCATGATTGGCCCTGCCTGAGATGATGGCCAGCTTCTTCTTGGTGACCAGTTCCATCGTTTCAGTCTCCTTGTGTCGAAGCGGGCGGGATCTGAGCCCCGGGCTCCAGTGTGATGTATGCCCCCACATGGGCACCAGCGCCGATCTCGGCATCGGTGGCCGACACTGCCTCCAACGCCGCTCGGGGACCGACCACGCAGTCCACCAAGTGGGTATGGGGACCGATCACCGCACCTTCGCCCACCACTGTCTGGCCCCTGAGCACGACGCCGGGGTGAATTACCACATCGGGAGCCAGCTTCACGCTGACGTCGATGTAGGCGCTGTGGGGAGCCATGATGCGCACCCCGGCGACCATCCAGTTGCGATTGATCCGCTGGCGCATCTCAGCCTCGGCGAACGCCAACTGCTCCCTGTCGTCCACCCCTTGGGCCTCAGACTCGTCGATCGCGAACGAACCCGAGTCGTGCCCTGCGGAGGTGAGCACTTCGACGGCGTCGGCGAGGCTGTACTCGCGCCCAGAGTCGCTGGCGGCCAATCGGCGCAAGGCCGGGGACAGAAGGCCCCGGCGGAAGCAGCTGATCTCGGTGGGCTCCTCGGCCGCAGTGGCCACGGTGGCTGCCGACCCGGAGAGCCTGTGCTGGGCGATCAGGCCCCGCAATGTCTGGCCCTGGATGAGAGGCATGTCGGCCAATATCACGAGCACATCCTCATCATCGACATCGCTGTCCAGTGCCGACAGACCCAAGGCGGCGGCGTCAGCCGTGCCCCGCTGCACAGGCTGCTCGACAAAGTCGATGCGCAAGTCGAAGGCCTCCTCGGTGACGTGCTTGGCCACCTCCTCGGCCCCAAAACCCACAACAACAGTGATTTGGCGGGGATTGACCGCGGCCACCGCGTCTATCGCGTGCAACAGCATGGCTCGGCCGCAAACGTCGTGGAGGGGCTTGGGTCGCCCCGATCTCATTCGAGCGCCCCGGCCCGCGGCCAACACCACCGCAGACATGGGC
>JAPPKI010000451.1:0-5852 GCA_028820035.1 bacterium
AGGCGGTTCAGGGGAAGGCAGTGGAGCGGGAAGTCGAGTTGTTCGGCCCCCCTCGCCAAACCCTGTTTGTCAGCGCCCTGCCCCTGCGACTCGATGGGCGAGACTATGGCTCGGTTGCCCTCATTGACGACATCACCGAGCCTCAGCGGCTGGATGCCATGCGACGGGACTTTGTGGCCAACATCAGCCACGAGCTTCGAACCCCGATGGGGGCGCTCAGCCTGTTGGCCGAGACCCTGGCGGGGGAAACCGAACCTGAGGTGGCCTCCCGATTGGCGGCGAGGGTCCAGGCCGAGGCCATCCGACTGTCCGACATCATGGACGACCTGCTGGAGCTCAGCCGGATCGAGAGCAATGAGGCATCAGAGCGGGCTCCGGTGTCGGTACAGCACGTGATCAGCGACGCTCTTTCCCGGGTATCGCCCATCGCCGAGGAGAAGAAAGTACCCATCGAAACCGCTCTTCCCGCCCTCGACCTAGTTGTGAATGCCGATCGTCGACAGCTCACGTCCGCGGTGTACAACCTGCTGGAAAACGCGGTCAAGCATTCCGAAGCCGACCGATTGGTCAGAGTCACGACCCGGCTGGAAGGCGATTGCGTGGAGGTGGAGGTAAGCGACCAGGGCCATGGGATCCCCCTGCGCCACCAAGAGCGCATCTTCGAGCGCTTCTACCAAGTGGACCGGTCACGGGAGAGCACCGAAGGCGGGGTGGGCCTGGGGTTGGCCATCGTGCGCCATGTGGCCAACAACCACGGGGGAGAGGTCCGGGTGGAGTCAACCGAAGGGGAAGGCTCCTCGTTCACATTGGCCCTCCTGGTCGGAGCGCAGGCATGAGCGGGTCGGCCCGGGTACTCATCGTCGAAGACGAAGAGTCCTTCGTCGAGGCTCTGACGGTGGGGCTGACCCGTGAGGGTTTCACCGTGAACGTGGCCCGCGACGGCAAGGAGGCCCTTGACTTATTCAACGCCTATTCCCCCGACATCGTGCTGCTCGACGTGATGCTGCCCCTGGTGTCCGGTGTGGATGTCTGTCGCCAGATCCGAGCTCGCTCCCAGGTGCCCATCATCATGGTCACCGCCAAAGGCGAGGAGATCGATGCGGTTGTTGGCCTGGAAGTGGGGGCCGACGACTATGTGACCAAGCCCTATCGTCTGCGCGAGTTGATCTCTCGCATGCGGTCGCTGCTGCGGCGATCCCGATGGACGGCGGAGAGCGAGGCGTTCCGGGGAGAAGTCGTCGAGGTGGGCGATGTGGCTGTCAACCCCGAGCGCCATGAGGTGTTCGTGCGGGGGCAGCCAATCGAGTTGCCGCTGAAGGAGTTCGACCTCTTGGAGCTGTTACTGACCAACGCGGGCCGGGTGTTGACCCGCGACGCGCTGATCGACCAAGTGTGGGGCAGTGACTATGTGGGCGACACCAAGACGCTCGATGTCCACGTCAAGCGGCTTCGGTCCAAGATCGAAGACGATCCTTCCAATCCCCGCCGCATCGTGACCATCCGCGGCCTGGGCTACAAGTACGCCACCGGCGTTCCTGCGGAACCCGCGCCGCCTTGATCTTGGCCATAATCTTCAAGACGTGATCAACGTCCCGTTCTTGCGGCTGGTCAGGGTTCATGCCCTTGGCGCCGCGGGCGATGCCATGATCACCGTGGCGCTGGCGGGTTCTCTCTTCTTCTCCATCGATCCCAGCGCAGCTCGATTCCGGGTCACCCTCTATCTGCTGCTGACCATGGCCCCGTTCGCGGTGGTAGGCCCACTGATCGGCCCGGCTCTGGACCGCTTTCGGGGCGGACGGCGTCCCATGATCCTCGCTATCAATGGGGGGAGGGCGTTCTTCGCCTTCCTGATGATCTCCAACATGGATTCGCTGCTGCTGTTCCCCCTTGCCTTCGCCATGCTGATTCTCCAGAAGAGCTACGGCGTGGCCAAGGCCTCAATGGTGCCGCTCATCTTGCCGAAAGAAGAGCAGTTTGTGGGGGGCAATGCCCGATTGGCGTTGGTGGGGAGCGTCTGCGGTTTCATCGGCGCAGGTCCAGCGCTGCTGGCCAACCTGCTGGGGGGCGCTTCGTGGACAGTAGGCCTGGCCATGGTGGTCTACATCCTGGCGGCGCTCTCTTCTCTGTCGCTGCCCCAAGGCCGCATTGCCCCTGAGCAGATTGACGATGAGGAAGCGGGCAAACTCCGCGGCATAGGTATCCGCAAAGCGGCGTCAGCCACCGGCACACTGCGGGGCATCGTCGGGTTCATGACCTTTCTGGCCGCCTTCGCCTTGCGGGGCGGCGCCGACGACGTGAACCTCTCCGGGGTGGGCAAGGCATTCGGAGCCGGCATCCGCCACGCCCTGCAAGGCGATGTGGCTTCTGACGCCAGCCCCGCGTGGAAGCTGGGGCTGGTGGCCGCCGCCTTAGTCTGCGGGTTCTTGGTCGGCTCGCTTCTGGCCCCCAAACTGCGGGACCGGATTCGCGAGGAGATCATCATCGCCACCGCGCTGGTCGCCCTGTTCTTTGTGGGCCTCCTGGCCGCGTGGGGAGGGGGCTATGGCTCGACGCTGCTGCTGGCCCTGGGTGTGGGGATCACCGCCAGCGCCGGCAAGCTCTCCTTCGACTCCATCGTGCAGCGCGACGCCGGGGGAGCCAATCACGGGCGGGCGTTTGCCGTCTTTGAGACCCGCTTCCAGATCTTTTGGGTGGTGGGCGCGCTCATCCCCGTGGTCATCCCCATGCCCGCCCGAGTGGGCTTCATCCTTATTGCCGTAGCCGCCGCAGCCGCCGCGGTGCTCTTCTGGCTGCGGCGGACGCCTACTCAGGGAGGTCGATTCGGGCCAGCCACAGACCGGGGGCATCAACCTCAGCAGGCGTAGGCAGCTCCCGGGCCGAATGCCATAGCCGGGCCAGGCCGTCGGCGCCCGCCCGCTCCACCACCCCGCTGGCGAAGGCCGATCCCCGGTCGTACTGGTCTTGGCTGAGCTCGAGGCCGAACATCCGCTCGATAAAGCGGTCAGACGCATCGGCCGTCACCCGTCGCCGCCTCAGGGCTTCGCTGAGGCGCTGGTAGGAGCTGATGAGCCCGCGTCCGATGCTGTCCATGGTCCAGTCGACATATCCGGCGATCACCGTCACCAAGGCCGTGATCTGGGGCAGCAGAACCCGCTGGGCCGGCGATTGGATCGCCCCCAGGATGATCTCGGGATCGCCCAGTGCCGACTGGAGGTCGCCTAGTGAATCGGGGTTGGCCAGGTCCAGTTCGCCCAGTCGGCTCTCCAGGGCACCGGGGTCGGCCTCGAATCCCCGGACATAATCGGCCAGCAGCTGTTCGATCCGCTGGCTCACATGGGGGATCGTCAACACCGAATGGTGGGTCAGCTCGCTCAAGCACACCCAAAGCCGCAAGTCAGAGCGGTCTAAGCTCCACTCATCGGCCAACGCGTCGATGTTGGCTGGCACCACCATCAACTCCGAGCCATCCCGGGGAATGGGCAGGTCGTACTGGCCCAGACTGCGGCGGGCGAGGTTGCCCACCATGCTTCCAGCGGTCATGCTCAGCATGACCGGGCCGATCATCTTCATGATCTGGCCGAACATGGCCTGGGCGGGGTCGAAGGAAGCCTCCTCCGCTTCAACCCGGCCCGACACGTTCCCGATGGGTTCCAGCAGATCCTGGTAGGCATCCAAGGTGGCGGTGGCCCATTGCGTTCGGGTCACCGGCACGATGGTGGCGGCTTGGCCGTCGCGGGTTGTCGACAGACCGGTGGCATTGGCCACCTGAAGCTCGGCCACCCGGCCCAGCTCTTCCAGGGTGATGCGGTCGGCGGGATCGACATTGGGTTCCGACTGGCCTTCGGTGGCCACTGCCACCGCGAACTGGCGCGCCGTCTCCCAGGTATTCGCCGCCTGCTGCGAGAAGAGCTTGCCCAGATCCCCGAAAATGGGCATCCCTTTGAAGGGGTTGAACTCCTCGGGCGAGTCGGGTTCGCTCACACCGCGAGGTTACCGGCAATACTCCGATAACGGTTGTGGGGATGAATCGACGAGAGTGTCAGGGTTTACACTCAGTCTGTGAATCCGCCGGAGACCGCTGAGGTGTGGATAGGGCTTAGCGAGGCGCCGCTGCCGTTAGACCAGGTGCTTGCTTGGGTGGGTCGTCCGGATTGCGGCGGCACAGTCCTGTTCAGCGGCACGGCCCGCGACCACTCGGAGGGTCGGCCGGGGGTGACCGTGCTCGAATACGAGGCCTACGAGGAGCAGGTGACACCCCGTTTGGAGGTGTTGGCGCAGGAGGCTCGGATCAGGTGGCCCGATATTGGACGGGTGGCGATGCTGCATCGGGTGGGCCGGGTGGAGATCGGGGAGTCGGCGGTGGTGGCGGCTGTTTCTGCACCCCATCGCGAGGAGGCCTTTGCCGCCGCCCGGTTCTGCATTGATGCTTTGAAGGCCACCGTGCCCATTTGGAAAAAGGAGGCCTGGGAGGGCGGCGAGAGCTGGGGTTTGGAAGCCCAGCACATCGCCGAGGCCGGCACTGTTGCCTCCCTTGATGACCGGTATGCCCCCGAGGCCGACACGGTCTCTACCTCAGGCGAGTTCGCCGGCTGATCCATGGCCCGAGACCTGGCGATCGATCTGGGCACGGCCAACACCCTGGTCTATGCGCGCGGCCAGGGGATCATCCTGAACGAACCCTCGGTGATCGCGTTGAACCGCAAGACCAACGAGGTGCTGGCCATGGGCCGAGAGGCATGGCAGATGATCGGACGCACGCCAGCTCACATCGTGGCCGTTCGCCCCTTGCGAAAAGGAGCAATCACCGATTTCGAGGTTACCCAGCGCATGATCCGCCTGTTGTTGATGGACGCAGGGGTCAACCGGTTCAGCCGTCCGAAGGTGGTCATCTGCGTGCCGTCGGCAATCACCGCGGTCGAGCGCCGGGCGGTGGTGGAGGCGGCCCGTCGAGCCGGGGCGGCCGAGACCCGGCTCATAGAGCAGCCTCTGGCTGCGGCCATTGGAGCTTCGCTGCCCATTCATGAGCCCATCGGCAACATGGTGGTGGACATCGGCGGGGGAACCAGCGAGACCGCGCTGATCTCGATGGGCGGGGTCATATCTCTCAAGGCCATCCGAGTGGGCTCGTTCGACATCGATGCCGCAATCCAGGCCTTTGTTCGACGCGAGTTCGGCATCGCCATCGGTGAGCGCACCGCTGAAGAGGTGAAAATCACCATCGGCTCCGCGGCCTACGTTCCCGGGGAGTGCAGCGCCGAAGTTCGAGGTCGCAATCTGATGAACGGCCTGCCCGAGACCATTGTGTTGTCGCCGTTCGAAGTACGTACCGCCATTGCCGAGCCAGTCTCCGCTTTCGTGGACTCGGTGGTGGCTTGCCTGGTGGAAGCCCCCCCAGAGCTGTCTCAAGACGTGATCACCCATGGCATCCACTTAGTGGGAGGCGGCTCGCTGCTGCGGGGTCTGGCCGATCGGCTGTCCCAGGCCGCGGAAGTGCCGGTGAGCCTGGTGGATGCTCCCTTGGAGGCGGTGGTGATGGGAGCGGGCCGCTGTCTGGAGTCCTTCGAGGATGTTCAGGCGATGTTCATGGAGTGATTTGGGTTCATGGAGTGATTTGGGTTCATGGAGTAGGGCCGAGTCAATCAGGGTTGGTGAGCAGCTCGGCCGCGTCTCTGGTTTGCCAGTCTCGGTCTTCCGCGGCCCGCCGGAGAGCGGCCTCCACCTCCGGGCCGTCGAAGGGGGCCAGCGCCAGCACCGCTCGTCGGCGCACCGCCACTCGGTCAGTGGTTGCCCCCAGAATGGCTTTGAGTCCAGCAGGGTGGCCGATCGCTCCCAACGCGGCGACGGCCGCCTCC
>JAPPKI010000451.1:5862-9415 GCA_028820035.1 bacterium
ACCAGGGGATTCGAGTGATCGGCGGCCAATTCTCCTAGCCGGGTCACGGTGCCGAGATCTTCAAAGTCCCGCTCCCCGCAGGCCCATGCGGCGGTCTCGGCTACATCATCGCTTGGGTCGTCCAAGAGGGGAGCGGGCGACACCTCTGTGCGACCAACGGTCAAAGCGGCAGCCCGCAGCCTCACTTTCGGCGACAGATCGCGAAACGCGGCTCGCAGCTCTTCGTCGGCCAGCGCGTCCATCCGGTCTAAAGCCCCGAGTGCCGATGCCCGCACTTGGGGGTCCTCCTCATGCTGGGCTTCCCTCGCCGTGGCCTCATCGCTGGTGTGCCCGGCGATCACCGCATCGCGCCGTGCAATCCTGCGGGTGGGCTGATTGTCTTCTGGGTGTCCGCTCACACCAGCGTTTCCAAGGCAATTGTGAGGCCGACGAAGAAGAGCCCCACCAACATGGTCAGCCCCGCCCCCAGCAAGACGATCACAAAGAAGAGGCCGACACCGGCCCGCAAACGCTGCCACCAGCGAAACCGCGCCTCTTCGCCGTAGTCAGCCCGGTAGGAGGCCAAAACATCTCTCTCGGCCCTGGCCTCCCGCCAGTCTTCCCACCGATGCTGCCACCAGCTTTTCAGCGTGCCCCAAGTATCGTCGGAGAGGGAAATACGAATGCGCGACCAGTCGACCACAGAGCCACCCAGGATAGTTCCACCCGCCGAAAACCGGGGGCCGCTATGACCCGCGGCAGCACTTCTTCTATCGAGTCTGGAGTAGTTCCACCCACCGAAAACCGGGGGCCGCTATGACCCGCGGCACCACTTCTTCTATCGAGTCTGGAGTAGTTCCACCCGCCGAAAACCGGGGGCGGTCTTGGTGGCGGCGCAACTTGGCCTGGCTGGTTCCCGTGGCCGTGCTGATTTTCTTGCTGGTGGTCACTTCGGTTGTGTTCACCTTCTGGCGCACCGATCAGGTAGCGGTTCGGCCCGGCTCGGTGGAAGATGTGCCATCGCGGGTCACCGTTACGGGGGCTGAGGTTTATCCTCCGGAAAGCGAGATCGCCCTGGTGACCGTGAAGGTCAGCCAGCGGTTGAACATCTGGCAGCGAATCGGCGCCGAATTCGAGTCCGGGGTCGACATCGAGCCCGAACGGACGTTCACCGGCGGTGGCACCCGCGACGAGTTGCGTCGACTCAACGAGCTGCGAATGGAGACTTCCCAGCACACCGCCGTCGTAGTGGCGCTGGAGCATTTGGGCTATGAGATCCCCCGTCATGCCTCTGGAGTCATCGTGGCCGATGCGATGAGCGGGACACCCGCAGCGGAAGTGTTGGAGCGGGGCGATGTGATCGTGGGTATCGAAGGGGTTGCCGCGTCCGACTTGAGAGATCTGGCCGAAGTGTTGGCCTTGCGGACCGCGGGCCAGACGGTGGTATTGGACGTGGAGCGAGCCGACAGCGGGGAGGTGGAAGCGGTGCCGGTCGAGCTCATCGAGTCTTCCGATGAGCCGGGGCGGGCGCTGATCGGCGTGGGGGCGCGCGAGCGGGTGGATATCGGGGATCTGCCGGTGCAGATCGAAATCGACAGCGGAAAGATCGGAGGGCCGTCAGCCGGGTTGGCCCTTACCCTCGGCATCATCGACCTTTTGACTCCCGGGGAGCTGATGGGCGGCCAGCGGGTGGCCACTACTGGAACGATCACGTTCGACGGCTCGGTGGGGGCCATCGGCGAGGTTGATCAGAAGGCCATCGCAGCGGAAAGAGCCGGAGTAGACCTGCTGCTGGTGCCCGTTTTGAATCTGAGCGATGCCCTCGACCATGTCAGCGGCGACATGCAGGTGGTGGGTGTGGGGACTTTGCAGGAGGCATTGGACGCATTGGCCGGGAACTAAGATTTGGCGATGGCCGAGCGCCCATCTTCTGAAACTCCGTTTGAGCGGATGGACCCTGCCCAAGTATCCGGCCAGAGTTTTGCCATTACTCGCAAAGGCTTCGACCAAATGCAGGTTCAGGCCTATTTGGTGTCGGTGAGCAATCAGGTCAAAGCAGGCCAGCAGCAAATTCGAGACCTTCGAGAGCAGGTGTCCCAGGCCGAAGAGCAGTCGGAGCCGGATTCTGAGTTCAGTTCGCAGGGGGTCAAGCTGCTCGACAGCGGCGTGGAGGCGTCTCGTCGGCAAGCCCTGACGGAAGCCGACGAAATGGCGGCCCGGGCTCGTCGGCTGGCTGAAGAGCTCCAGGCGACGTTCGAGGAGCTGCGTTCGCACCAGGATTTCTCCGGAGCCGACGAGCTGGCCGAACTGCTGGAGCAGGCGTACGAGCAGGCGCAGGCGGTGGCAGGCTTGCTCCAAGAGGCTCGAGATCAGGCAGAGGCCGAAGTAGAGCACGGTCGGGCCCAGGGCCGGGAGATCGTGGAGCAGGCCAAAGCCCTCCGTCTCACCGTGCTGCGGGACATGGCCCGGCGTCGCCAGGGTGCCCGGGCTCAGGTGGAGCGGCTTCGAGCCGGGCGCGACAAGCTCATCTCAATGCTGAGCGATGCCCGGAGTTCCATCGACCAGTCGATGGAAACGGCCAGGCTCTCGCTAGCCGAGGCCAAAGTGCTTGCCGATGCCGCCGCTCGCCGGATTGAAGACGAGGCTGAGCCCACCGACCTGGCCCTGTTGTCGGAGCTGGACGATGCCGAGAATGTGGGGATGATCCCCGAACCCGCGGTCGTTCCCGATATTTCCGAAGGCGATTCCTCTCCCGATATTCCCGAAACCGATTCCGCTTCCGAGATCCACGAGGGCGTGACGCTGCTGCCTCCCGTGGAGCCTGATCCGGTGGAGGCTGCGGCCGATCATCCCGCGGTGGCCAGTGCTGACGACAGCCGCGATGTGGACGCTATTTTCGCCCGTCTTCGATCTCAGGGCGATCAGCAACGAGAAGACGAGCGGGACGCTGCCGAATCCTCGGTCGGCAAGGACTAACCTCCATTCGATATGCAAAATCCCCGAGATGTGTTCAGGCCGCGCCCGCCATCTCGGCCGCGCTTCTCGCGGCGGTCCAAGATCATCGCCGCGCTCATCCTGGTGGTATTGCTGGCCGCCATCTTGTCGTTGCGGGGCACGGCTCGCATGTGGACCGACTACCTGTGGTTCGACTCTCTCGGTCACGGGGATGTCTGGACCGAGATCTTGGTCTACAAGATCGTCTTGTCGGTCATCTTCATCGCCGCCTTCTTCCTCCTCATGTACTCCAACCTGGCAATTGCCGACCGGTTGGCGCCCCAAACCCGCCCGCCGGGTCCTGAAGAGGAGCTGATACGCCACTATCACGACGCGGTTGGCCATCGCCGGCGGCTGGTAAGCGTGGTGATTGCCATCTTGTTCGCCCTTATCGTGGGCGGCAGCACCGGGGGAGAGTGGCAGAAGGCCATGCTGTTCTTCAACAGCGTGGATTTCGGTATCGATGATCCTCAGTTCGACCGTGACATCGGCTTCTACGTTTTCCAACTGCCGTTCATCCAGTTCCTAATCAGCTGGTTCTTCCGGGCCCTCATCATCGTGGCCGTCATCACCGCCATTG
>JAPPKI010000142.1 GCA_028820035.1 bacterium
AGGAGGAGCGGCAGATCACCGCCTATCACGAGGCCGGCCATGCGGTGTGCGCCGCCGTGCTGCCCCACGCCGACCCGCTGCACAAAGTGACCATCATTCCCCGGGGCATGGCCCTGGGGGTGACCATGACCCTTCCCGAGGAAGACCGACACACCCTACGACGCGACTACTTGGACGACATGCTGGTCATGCGAATGGGCGGGCGCATCGCCGAGGAATTGGTTTTCGGGGTGTCCTCCAGCGGCGCGGCCGACGACCTGGCCGGCGCCACCGAGTTCGCCCGCCGCATGGTGCGGGAGTGGGGCATGAGCGACCGCATCGGGCCGATGGCCTGGCGGAGCGCGGGACAGGTGTTCTTGGGCGACGAGATGATGACCAACCGGGAGTACAGCGACGAGACGGCCCGGGTCATCGATGAGGAAGTGGCTGAGATCTTGCGGGCCCAGGAGAACCGGTGCCGGGAGGTCTTGACCAAGCACCGCAACGGCCTCGATCTGGTGGCTCGGGCCCTGCTGGAGCACGAGACCATCTCCGGCGAGGAGGTCGGCAGACTGGTGGAACTGGGCGATGAGGGCCCCATTGGAGATCCCCGAGACATCATCGGAGCTGCTCTGGGATCTCGCAGCTCTGGGGGGACGCGGGGCACGGCAACAACCACTGTTGCCTCCTCCACCGACCTGGAGGAGCCCGACACCCCGGAGACGTGGCCCGCACCCTGATCGCGCTGGGGGTAATGGTCGGGGCACTGGCAGTGGCCTGGCTCTATCGTCGCTTCCGCCCTTCAAACCCCACGGCACCGACATACTCGGTGCCCACCCGACTGGAGCGCTGGGATTTCGCCCAGCCCAACACCGAGTGGCTGTTAGCGGTGTTCACCTCCAAGACTTGCTCGACCTGTACCGCAGTGGTGAAGGAGGCCGAGGTCTTGGCCAACGACTCGCTTGCGGTGCAAGAAGTGGAGTACCGCCGCCATGGCGAGCTACACCGCCGTTACGCAGTTGACGCCGTTCCCCTGGCGGTTTTGGCCGATCGCTCGGGAGCGGTGTGCGCCTCGCTGGCCGGCCCGGCCACCGCCGCGGAGCTGTCAGCCCTCATCGCATCGGCCCGCCAACTACCCGGTACCGTCTGATCCCATGGAATCTCCCTCTGGGAAACCACCCGAATTGAGGGGCTGATGGGTCTGTCACGAGACTTGGTGCAAACCCGGGAGTTCTTCACCTCTAGGGCCGCCGGCTGGGAGGACCGCCATCCCGACGACGACGTCTTGTTCAATTGGGCGGTGAACCAGCTCAAGCTGTCCCCCGGCGATGCGGCCATCGACGCCGGCTGTGGATCGGGACGGGCGCTCGCCTCAATGCGGGCCGCAGTCGGACCCCAAGGCGCGGTGCTGGGCATCGACGCCACCCCCGCCATGCTCTGCGAGGCCTCCCGCCTAGGGCGCCAGGCCATTTCGGTTTGCGCTGTGGGCGACGTTGGTGCACTCCCGGTTCGGCAGAACTGCGTGGCCGGGATCCTGGCTGCGGGGCTGCTTCCCCACCTGCCCGATCCCGTGGGCACGCTGCGAGAGATGGCCCGGGTGGCTCAGCCCGGCGCTCGGCTAGGTGTCTTCCACCCCATCGGCCGCCTCGCTCTGGCCGCCCGCCACAAGGATCGTGGAGCTCACGCCCACGACATGAACATCGACCCGGACCGCATCGAACCGCTGCTGGCAGAGGGGGGCTGGACCCTGGAGCACTTGGACGACGCCGATGACCACTACCTCGCCCTGGCGGTACTCGATGGCTGACCAACCGGCCGCTGACGCGGTCCTGTTCGAGGCCAGAGATGGGGTGGCGTGGGTGACCATCAATCGCCCGGAGGCCCGCAACGCCGTAAACCAAGCGGTTTCGGAGGGCTTGGCCGAAGCGTGGGACCGGGTCGAATCCGACGACGACGTCGCGGTGGCCGTGCTCACCGGCACCGGCGAAGCCGCCTTTTCGGCCGGAGCCGACCTGAAGGAGATGGCTGCCCGAGCCGAGCGGGGGCTGCCCTCCCACTTCGTTGGAGGGCGCTTGGCCGACGGCCGCGTAACCAAGCCGGTCATCGCCGCAGTGAACGGCGTGGCCTTTGCCTTCGGCTTCAACCTGGTCATGCAGTGCGACTTGTGCGTGGCCGCCGACCATGCCCGTTTCGGCATCCTCGAGGCCAAGGTGGGCCGGGGCTCGCCATGGGCCGCCCAGTTGGGCTGGCTCATTCCCCCTCGAACGGCCATCGAACTGCTGTGTACCGCCGAGCCGATCACCGCCCAGCGGGCCTACGAGCTCGGTTTGGTCAACCGGGTGGTGCCCGCAGATCAGCTGATGTCGGCAACGGCCGAACTCGCGGCAACAACCGCCGCCAACGCGCCGCTCACCGTCCGCGCCGGCAAAGCCATGATCCGAGCCACCGCCGGCCTGTCACCCGCTGAGGCCGCGGCCGTGGCCGACGAGATCTACGAGCCGGTCTACGCCAGCGACGATGCCCAAGAGGGCCCTCAGGCCTTCGCCGAGAAGCGCCCTCCCCGCTGGCAGGGCCGCTAGCCCAGCACCCTCAGCAGCTCATCCAGATTCTGGAAGCCGGGCGCCCTCGCCCCGGACTCGATCTCTTGCACCATCTTGAGCACCACATCATTGGCCGGAGTGGGGATGCCCAATCGCGCTCCCTCCTGGCTGACAAACCCGCTGAACGAGTCGATCTCGGTCTTGCGGCCCTGTTCGATGTCGGTGGGCATCGAACCCCTGACCTCACCCAGTTCGGCAGCGGTCGCTGCCCAATCGGCGGCCAATTCGGCGGCCCCTGGTCCGCCCGCGCCCCCAGTCAGGATGCGCTGGGCTTCTATACCGCTCACCGGCTCGATGGTGTGGCCTGAAGCCTGGCCAACCGCCACTGCCTCCGAGCCACAGGCCAAGCTCACCCGGCGGGGACCGGGTTGCTCCCGGCAATCCCGAGCCCGGCCTCCAAGCACCGCGTTGACCGGGTTGCTCATGCAGTTCATCACCAGCTTCGACCAGATAGCCCCCCAGACGTTTTCGCTCACCGGGGTATCGATCCCCTCCCCCAGTGCCGACGACACCCGCTCCAGCCGATCGGTGCGAGTTCCATCGAGTTCGCCAATCTGAAGCATGGGATGCCAGTCGAGCCTCACCTGGCCCGGTTCGACAACCGCGGCGGGAAACAGCACGACGGCACCGATCACCCGCTCTGGGCCCAGCAGCTCGGCCAGCAGGGGTTCGTTGACCCCGTTCTGGGCCGAGACCACGGTGGCGCCGTCGGCCAGCCGAGGGGCCAACCGCGGGACGAGCCACCGGTTGTCGAACGCCTTGACCGCGATCACCAACACATCGATAGGGGCCACACGCGAACACTCCTCGATGTGCCACGCGGGCAGCCGAGCTGTTCGCTCCCGCTTCGATTCTGGGCCCACCAGGCGCAAGCCGTCGGCCCCGATGGCCTCCACGTGTTCGGCCCAAGCATCGATCACGCTGACCTCGCCACCGCTAAGGGCCACTTCGCCCGCGAGGGCGCCGCCGATTCCCCCCGCGCCAGCCACAACCACATGCATCAACGCCATGTTATTGGCCCGCCCAGGAGCCGGAACCCGGCTGGCCGTGCTACGAATTCCCCATGGCCCTCACCCGATATCGCGACGTGGAGTGGTTTCAGCCCGGCGAGAACCCGGATCCCGATGACACCGATTTGCAGAAAGCATGGCTGCACCGAGGATCGTTCTTCGCGCACGCCATCCGGCTGGCCCCCGGCTATGTGATCCCACCCCACAGCCACGACCGAGATGAGCTGATGGTGGTTTTGGCCGGCAGCGCCACCCTTGACAGCGGCATGGTGTTGGAGCCGCCCGACACGCTGCTGCTGGCCGCCAACGTCGAGTACGGGTTCACCGCGGGACCCGAGGGCATGGAGTTCATGGTGGTCCGTACCGGTCAAGCAGGCCTGACCATTTCCGGCTGAATGAGCGCACCAGCCAAAGACCTCACCCCGCTGGTACGGCCCCGGTCCATCGCGCTGGTGGGGGCCACTCCGCTGGAGAGCAACAAGCTGGCTTCGTGGGCGCTGGGCAACCTGCTCAAGCACGATGTTCCCGCCAATCTCTACCTAGTCAACCCCCGCTACGACACCCTGGAAGGGCGGCCCTGTTATCCCGATTTGGAGTCCCTCCCGGCAACCCCCGATCTGGTGCTAGTGCTGGTGCCCGCAGCAGCCGCCATCGACGTTCTCCGCCAGGCTGAGTCGCTCGGCAGCCAGGCCGCCATATTGTTCAGCAGCGGGTTCGGCGAAGGAGACCGGGCCGGGTCGCCGCTCGACCTGGAGTTGAAGGCATTTCTAAGCGATACACCCATGGCGGTGTGCGGACCCAACACCAACGGCGTCATCAACTGCATCGACCGGATCCCCGCCGGGTTCCCCCCTTATGCCATGGCCGACGAGCTGCCCGCGGGGAGTCTCGGCGTGGTATCCCAAAGCGGCGCTCTGGTGTCGTCGCTGGTCCAACATCTGCTGGGCAACGGCCTCGGCCTCACCGTGGGGTTCGCCGTGGGCAACGGCATCGATCTCACCGTGGGCGACTACGTCCGGTTCTTGGCCACCGACGATCGTACCGAGCAGATCGTGGTGTATGCCGAGGGGCTGCACGACACCGACCGGTTCTTCGCGGCGGCTGATGAGGCCCGAGCCGCAGGCAAGCCCGTGCATGTGATGAAGGCCGGCCGCTCTCCCGAAGGCGCCGATGCGGCCCGCACTCACATCGGGGCACTGGTGGGTGACTACGACGCGTTTGCGGCCCGCTGTCGCCGACACGGCATCCTCATGGCCCACGACTTGGCCGAGCTGGCCGCGCTCCCCCTGGCCCAGGGCCGCTGGGGGCGGCGCGTGGGAGTGCTGTCGTCATCGGGGGCCATGGCGGGAATCCTGGCCGATTCCGCCCGTGAGAATGGCTTTGAGGTACCCCCCTTGGGACCGGTGGCCCATTCGGCCTTGGCCGAGCGCATGACGCTGGGCGAGCCTCGCAATCCACTGGATCTCACCGGCCAGTCGGTGGTGGACCACGGTCTGCTGCCCGCCGCCCTCGATGCCATGGGCAACGACCCCGGATTGGACGTTCTGGTGCACGGGATGCTGATCGGCCCCGAGGCAATCATCGACAAGCAAATGGACTCTCTCGTGGCCCAGGCCCAGCAGGGAACGCCGGTGGCGGTTTACAGCGCGCCGGGGTGGCACCCGGTGGACTATCCCAAGCTGGCCGAAGCCGGCATCCCGGTGTTCAACTCCCCTGATCGGCTTTTCCGCTGTCTGGGCGAATGGGAAAACCGGCGCCACTTGCCGCGGGACGAAGAGCCGCAGGCTTGGCCTGATGAGACCTTGGACGACCTGCTGGCCGACATTTCAGCCCCGGCCTGTGCCCCCGCTGAATATGCCCAAGACCGACCGGCCGCAGTCAAGTTGGTGGGTGATGGCCTAGACCACAAGACCGAACTCGGGCTGGTTGAGCTCAACGTGGAACCCAGCGACATCGTGGCCGCCGCGGCGCGGCTGGAAACCCGCCGCCGGGAGCTGGGGCTGCCGGACGCCGTGGTGGTGGCTCAGCCCATGGCCGATCCCGGCATCGAGCTGATCGTGGGCACCAGGGTGGACCCGGAGGCCGGCCCCTGCGTGGTGGTCGGCCTCGGAGGCGTGCTGGCCGAGCTCGTCGACGACGTGGCCATCGGCCCCGCTCCGCTGAGCGCCGCCGAGGCCCACGCTCTCTTGGACGCCACCCGGGCCGGAGCGCTGCTGGACGGCTATCGGGGCAAACCAAGGAGTGATCGAGAAGCCGCCGCCGAGGTGCTGATGCGACTGGGGCGCATCGCCGCCCGCCATCACACCGAGGCCGAGATCAACCCGCTCATCGTGCATACTTCAGGGGTTACCGCCGTCGACGTGCTCATCGGCGGTCGCTGAGCGACTTCGGCACTAAGAGGCAACCATGGAGTTCACCCCCGAACAGGAGCTGCTGCGGGAATCGGTGCGAGGCTTCGCGGCCAAAGAGATGCCCGACGGGTTCGCCCGGGAGTGGGACATCAAGGGCGAGCCCCCGCTGGAGACCTACCAGCGGTTCGCTGATGCCGGGTTCATGGGGGTGGGCATCCCCGAGCAATACGGCGGCCAGGGCGGGGGAATCTTGGAGGTGGCCATCGTTTTGCACGAGTTGAGCCGGGCCATGATGTCGTTCGCCATCATGGTTTATCGGTCTGCCATCCACGCGTCGGGGGGATTGCAGATCTACGGCACCGAGGAACAGCGGGAGCGATTCCTCCCCGGCATCGCCTCCGGCCATTACAAGTTCTGCTTCTCGCTCAGCGAGCCCGATGCCGGATCCGACGCCTTCAACCTCAAATGCCAGGCCGTGCGCGACGGCGACGAGTACGTGGTGAACGGCACCAAGATGTGGAATTCGTTCGCCCGCCACGCCGACTACGTGCTGTTGGCCACCCGCACCTCCGATGAGCCAAAGAAACAGGACGGCATCACGTTCTTTGTGGTGGATCTGTCGAGCCCCGGCATCGAGATCACTCCCATCGAGACCATCGGCGAGCGGGCCAGCGGAACCAACATGGTTGCCTACACCGACGTGCGGGTGCCGGCGGCCAACATATTGGGCGCCGAGGGCCAAGGCCATCGCAATCTTCAGGCCAACCTGGAGCGGGAGCGATTCTCCTCGCTGCCCATCAATCTCGGGCCGATGGAGGCCATCTTGGAGGAGGCCATCGAATATGCCAACACCCGGGAGCAGTTCGGCCAGGCCATCGGGCGCTTCCAGGCCATCCAGCACATGCTGGCCGACGTGGCCGTCGACGTGAACATCGCCCGCACCCTCACCTGGGACTTGGCCCGTCGCATCGCCGCGGGCGAGCCGTGCTCCCTGGAGGTGTCGATGGCCAAGCTCTGGATCAGCGAGGCCATGATGCGGGCCAGCTACACCGGCATGCAGGTGATGGGCGGCTACGGATACACCCTCGACTCCAACATGCAGCTCCACTGGCGCAATGCCCGCCTCGGCACTATCGGCGCCGGCTCCAGCGAGATCCAGCGCAACATAATCGCCCGCCAGATCGGCGTCGGCCGCAGGCCTTCTTGACCAGGACATCCGGGGGCGGCCTGGACTCCGGCTGCTGCAAGTGAGGTCGGTAGTGTCCAAGCAGTGAGGTAGCCCAGGACATGGGAATGGTGTGAAGCAGTGAGCGAACCCTCGGTGCTGGCGGAGTTGGCCAGGCGGGAACCGAATGACCTGGCGTTGGAGGACGACTCCCACCGGGTGACCTGGGCCGAGTTGGACCGGCGAACCCATGCCATCGGGTGGGGGCTGCTGGCCGCGGGGGCCTCGCCGGGCGATCACGTCGGACTGGTGTGCTCCAACCGCACCGAGTTCGTGGAGGTCATGCTGGCCTGCTTTCGAGCCGGGCTGAAAATGACCCCGATCAAGACCAACTGGACCGCCACTGAAATCGCCTACGTGCTCGACGACGCCAACTCGGCCCTGGTGGTGACCGATACCCCCGCGGCCCGCGACGCAGCCGGCAACCGTCCCGTGGTGTGGATCGACAACGGCTTCGGCGCCTGGGTGAATGCCCAGGATCCCGCGCCGTTCCCGGCCGGGGGCACCGGCTACCGCATCCCCTACACCTCGGGCACCACCGGCCGGCCCAAAGGTGTGGAGCGCACTCTGGACTCGGAGTCCACCTTTGAGCAGTGGTGGGAGTTCTCGTCAATGGGGGCCCAGGGGCTGGGTCTGCCCCGAGACGGCAAGCACCTCATGGTGGCCCAGCTCTTCCACGGCGCTCCCCTGGCCTTTGCCCTGGGAGCGCTGGCCAACGGCGCCCCAATGCGGATCATGGGCCGGTGGGACGCGGAGCGAGCGGTGGACGTGATCAACGACGGCGTTACCGCCACGATCATGGTCCCCACCATGTTCCGCCAGCTTCTGGCCCTGTCCTATGAACGCAAAGCCGAGTTGGATCACTCCCGTCTGGCCACTGTCCTCCACGGCGGCGAGCCCTGCCCGGTGCCGTTGAAGCAGCGCATGATCGAGTGGTGGGGACCGATCTTCACCGAGTACTACGGATTCACCGAGGGCGGGATGACCATGTGCAGCTCCACTGAATGGCTGGCCCGCCCCGGCACCGTGGGCACCCCCATTGGAGAGCTGGTCATCCAGATCGTGGACGACAACGGCGCAGTGCTGAGCCCCGGCGAGCCGGGCACGGTGTACTTCCGCCGCCCCGAGGGTCACTATTTCCGCTACATCAACGCCGACGACAAGACCGACGACGCCTACAACGACGCCGGATTCTTCTCGGTGGGCGACATCGGCTACCTCGACGAGGACGGCTATCTGTACCTGTCGGGCCGCAGCTCCGAGGTGATCGTGGCCGCGGGAGTCAACATCTATCCAGCAGAGATCGAGGACGTGGTGTTCGCGGTGGACGGGGTGGCCGACGCCTGTGCGGTGGGCGGACCCGACCCCGACCGGGGCGAACAGGTGGTGGTGTATCTGGCCGTGGCCGACGGCTTTGCCACCGACGAAGTGACCGCAGCCATCGACGCCGCCTGCAATGAGCACCTCGCGGGCTACAAACGTCCCCGCCGCTACATCATTCGCGCCACGGTCGATCGCGACCCCACCGGCAAAGTCCTCCGCACCAAGCTCCGCGATGAGCTGTGGGATGGCCAATTGCCGCCGGCCTCCAAGAGAACCTGACCCCTTACGGCTCCCACAGGAGGGTGTCGGCCATGAATTGGCTCCAGGCAAACCAGAACGCCTGGTGACCCGTGATCTCGTCGCCGTCGGCGTCGACGGCCCGCACACCGCCCCCGTCTAAGCGGAGCTCCACGCCGCTCAACTCCACCACCTCGCCGGCTCGAAGCGCGGCAGCCGCAGCTTCCACCGGAAACGCAACGGGGGTGCCATCGCCCAGCACCACCCCGAACACTTGCTCATGAATGCCGAGGCGCTCGTCCACGTCGCCCACCGGGAAGATAGGCCCATGGTCGTCGCGCCCGCCCAGCGGGTTGAAGGGGTACACCCGGCCGATCCCACCGCCCTGGGCAACAATCGTGGTGTCGGGATGCGCAGCCTTCCATTCGCCCCAAGTGGTGGTGACCACCGTGGCCTGGGGCAGCACAAGCCCCTGTCGGTGCAGCGGACCTGACAATGCACGCCCGGTGAAGGTATCGAAAACCGACTTGGTAACCAGGTCGTACATCACCTTGTTCGAACGCGACAGCAGACCCGATGTCCGCAAGACGGGCATCTCGACCCCGTCGGGCACGTCGTCGGTGAAGTAGGCCTGCGCCGAGCCGCACAGCGTGCAGTACGGCATGCC
>JAPPKI010000480.1 GCA_028820035.1 bacterium
GTTCGGAGCGCTGATTGAGACACCGAATTCGCTGATTGCGGGGGCTTCGGGGGCCATCTTCGGTTTGTTGGGTGCCTACGCCGCCCTGTCGCTGGCCCAAGGAGTGGGGTTGTTCCAGACTCCGATAGGGCCGATTCTCGCCATAAATCTGGTGATCAGCTTCACCGTGCGGTCCGTTTCGCTGGGTGGCCACATCGGCGGTCTCATTGGTGGCTTCCTCGTGGGTGCAGCCGCCGCCTATGCCATTCGCCGACAGCAGCACACGACCGTGGTTCCGGTGCTTGCCGCGGTAGTGGTGGCGGGGGCTTCCTTTGTTGGTGCCCTATGGGCAGCCAGCCGCTCCACCGTGGTGCTTATTGTCGGCTAGCGAACTAGACGAACTGGGCCCGCAGCGTTTTCAGGTTGCGGCGCCACACCCATTCGAGGATGCGGGCGCCGACGATGTCGCCCAGTAGACCACCCATCCACCAGGGAAAGTTCAGTCTCTCGGCCCAGCAGAACTCAGTGCGGTCGGTGCCGGCGGGGGCGAGGGTGAAGCGTCCTTCGCCGGTGACTAGCCCAGTGTGGCGCACACCTATGGAAGCCCCGTCCACCCATTCGGTGATCACCATGGCATCAGTGAGGCGTAGGGGGCCGATCTTGGTGCGGCATTCAAAGGCGGTGCCCACTCCCTCGGTCTGGATTCCTTGAAAGGAGATCGACTCGGCGTCGGCCATCCACTCGGTGTGTGAGTCGATGCGGCGCACGTACTCCCACACCGCGTCGAGAGGCGCTTCGATGGTGGTGGAAACTCGGATATGGGCCACGGACTCACTCCGAGTCTTCTGGTGGGCTGCGGCGAACATCGACTCTTCGCACGTCTCCAGGCCAATCAAGGATCTTCTGGTCGGTGGTCAGAAGGGTATGGCCTCCAATTTGCGCGGTGGCAACGATGAATCTGTCCGCTGGGTCTTTGTGGAAGCCTCTTTGGCCCAGTTCCACTGCATGGACAGCCTCGGGGCCGAGCAGGGGCAGCTCCCGGAGCCCTTCGCCAATTCGGTCCAAACGCCAGCGGCTAGCTTCGCAGCCGAGTGCGATTTTGTGCTTCTCGGCGAGGATCGCGACCTCCCAAAAGGTGACCACTGAAACAGCTACGGAGTCAACGTCCCAAGCCCGCGCAATCATGCCGCGGACCTCAGGGCTGAGGCGATGGTTGTCTTGAAGCACCCACAGAAGCGCGTTGGTGTCCAGCAGCAGCATTAGGGGCGAGTGGCGTCTGGAACGTCTTCGAGCATTGCCTCCCATTCAGCCCATTCACCCATGGTTGAGGGGATGAGTCCCTCCTCGTCGAAGATGACCAGGGACTCCTTGCAGGCACCCAAAATCGGCTCTCGTTCCTGGCGTGAATTCATCGGCACGAGTTTGACCACTGGTCGTCCGTGCTTTGTGATGATCACTTCTTCTCCAGTCTCGCTTACACGGTCCATTATCTGTAGGCATCGAGATTTGAATGAAGCAGCACCGATCTGGTTGACGGCACCGTCAGGTGATCCTGTTTTGACTGGAAATGTGTCGGACATTCGGATCCTCTGCGAAATCGCACGCTTTCTTATGGCTAGTCACAATCTAGTCACTTTTCCTGTGCCGCATCGAAGCAGATTTGCCGGCAAGTCAGTCTGCAAATCACCGTTTCAGGTCAGGCCTGCTTCTCGTAGGATCGAGGACGTGGAGACAGCGGGAGAGATTTCCTATTTCGACAACGCAGCGTCCACCCCGCTGTGCCCTGAGGCGGTGGAGGCCATGGTGCCCTTGCATCGGGATCTTTATGCCAATCCGACCGGGGCGCGTCGAATGGCCCGGGATACCCGCCGCCGTAGGGTGGCCACCGCGCTCTGGTTGTCCTTGCCGATGATCAAATCGCCCTCCCAGTGGCCGGACTCGTTTCAGTCTTCGGCTTCAGCGGGCCGGCTGGCTATGGGCTTGTAGTCGTCCAAAACCGAGCGTCTAGCCTGCTCGCAGCACCCCCTCGGCTTGCGCTGGCGGCGGGCCCGGGGCAGCTTCTTCCAAGCGCCGAGCCTCAGCCCGCTACGCCCAGAGGTGTCGCAGTACGCCCAGTAGATCATTCCCGCAAACACCCTGTCGCCCAGCTCGCGCAGCTCCGCTGAGATGGCATGCGGCGACAGGCGCTCTTTGAGTCGCTTGTGCACCAGCCGGACAAGCCCGGGGCCTGAGGCCAGCTTCGCAAGCCTCGGCCTTTTCGCCGATGCGTCGGCTTGGGCCTGCGCTCTCTCGGCGCAATACGCGCCCAGCCAGCAGCGCTTCTTCTCCCTCCAGATCGTCGCCCGGCTCCTGCACCCAGAAAGCCGTCGCTGGCATGGCAGATCACGCTCCATTCGCAGCCTCGAGTTCTCCCGGCGCAACCGCACCAGTTCAGAGCGCGCCTCGGTCGTCAGACCCGGTCTTTCGCCCCGGTCGATGCAGGCCTGGCGAACCCAGTTCCCCAAACTCGTCGCCCTGATATCCAGATCATCAGCGACATGCTAGATCGGCCGGTCCCCGCCTGACACCGACGCCACCGCGTCAGCCTTGAACTCCTTGGTGAAACGCCGCCTGGTCCTGTTCGGCGGCCTCTCCTCTTTCATCAATGACATGGTTACCTCTTAATCGAGGTGACCAGCCAAAGGGGGTATACTCAACTGCTAGTTTTTCTGGGGTGAGGCAACTCAGAAGCATTGCGGTAGGAATCATTGTTGGGCTGGCCGTAGGGTTAGTGGGGCCGGTGTCGGCCCATGATCCGGCCAGTGAGATCGCCCAACGTGATGAATTGATAACGGCCCAAGAAGCCCTGTTGAACGTCTACAGGTGCAAATTCGGTATTGATACCGAGGTTGTACCCGGAGGGTGTGTAGACGGAAAACCGTTGGCGGGAGCATCAGAGGTATCCCCAACGCCAACAACTGTTGTCAAGCCCGGCAACTGCCGGGTGACAGAACGGGCTGGGCCGGATGTGGTGTCGTGTAGTTGGGGACACAGCAAGCGGTTCACCATCAACAGGTGGGAGCCACCGGGAGAGGGGGAGTCATTCCACGTCCCCGGTGGTGACGCTTCGTTAGGGGATCATTCGTCATGGGAGGACGTTCAGTGGAATTTGAGGGGGTTCAATGCCTACATCCACTGGGATGAGCACATCTGGCATACAAGCCGTAGCCCATCAACTCTCTACTACGAGTTCGACGGAGGAGAGACTTATCGCAGCAGTAGGGAGCCTTTCTGCGAATACAGCGAATGCACCCCCCTATACTTCACCAACGTTTTTGCCAACAAGTCGGCTTCTAGACTCGATGCCACAGTCAACGAAGGGGATGGGAGGGGCACCATCAGCGCATCCTTCACCCTGACGGACTTTCAGGCAGCGGTTGGCTGGCTACTGGCCTACCAGTTCTCTTAGCCGATGGCTGAAACCCCTACACAGAGAAAGTGATAGCGGGAAGTGAAAACCTCAGTTCAAACCCCTGTTATCGAGTTCTTCTGGGATCCGATCTGCCCGTTTGCGTGGCTCACTTCTCGGTGGGTGACCGATGTCGCCCGTCAGCGGGACTACGAGGTGGATTGGCGGCTGATCTGCCTTTCGATTCTCAACGAGGACAGCGACTACGACAATTTCCCCGAGGGCTATCGGGACCTGCACAACAAGGGTCGGCGCATGTTGCGGGTAGCCCAGGCGGTGCGCGACCAGCATGGCGCGGCCGCAGCTGGCGAGCTCTACACCGCCTACGGGTCCACCATTTGGAATCCCGATGCGGATATTCGCTCGACCATGGGCGAAGTGGCTTCCGACGGGCACTTGGCGGCCGCACTGGAAATGGCCGGCCTTTCGCCGGGGTCGGTGGCGGCGGCCGAGGACGAGTCGCTGGACGATGCGCTGAAGAGCTCCACCGAGGAAGCGCTGAGCCGAACTGGGCGGGATGTGGGTACTCCGATCATCACCTTCCACCACAGCGGGGGCTCCACGTCGTTCTTCGGACCGGTGGTGAGCAAAGTGCCACCCCCAGAGGAGGCTGTGCGCCTGTGGGATGCGGTGGTGACCCTGGCTGAGTGGCCGTCGTTTGCTGAGCTAAAGCGCTCCAAGCGCGACGATCTGGTATTCCCCAAGGTCTAGAGGGAAGCGGGAGGATCGGCGATGGCCCCCGAGAGGATTGCCTACCTTGACAATGCGGCATCTACTCCGCTGTGTCCCGAGGCAGTGGAGGCTATGGCACCCCTGCATCGGGAGTTGTATGCCAACCCGACCGGGGCGCATCGAATGGCCCGGGACACCCGCCGCGGCATAGACGATGCCCGCGATGTGATGGCTGAGGCTCTGGGCTCAGAGCCGGGGGAGGTCGTGTTCACCGGCGGGGGCACCGAGGGCGACAACATGGCGGTGGTCGGCCGGCATATGCAGGTGGGCGGGGTGACGGTGTGCTCGGCCATCGAGCACCATGCCGTGCTGGAGCCGGTGGAGCACTTGGGGGGACGGGTGGTGGCGGTAGACGCCGCTGGGGTCGTTGACCTCGATGCGCTGGCTGCGGCCCTCGACGACAGCGTGACCGTGGTGTCGGTGATGCTGGCCAACAACGAGACCGGCATGGTCCAGCCCTTGGGGAAGGTGGCCGATGTGGTCCGCTCGTCGGCCTCCAATGCCGTACTCCACACCGATGCGGTGCAGGCCTTCCCCTGGTTGGACGTGGCTTCGCTGGCGGAGGACGCCGATCTGATCTCGGTCAGTGCCCACAAATTCGGCGGTCCCAAGGGGGTGGGCGCGCTGGTGGTGCGCGAGGGAGTAGAGCTGTCGCCGCTGATGTTGGGGGGTGGCCAGGAACGAGGGCTGCGCTCGGGGACCCACAACGCCGCGGGAATCGCGGGCATGGCCGCGGCCGCCGAGGTTGTGCTGAAGAGCCGGGCTGAGCAGGTGGAGCGCCTGGCCGGGTTGCGGGACCGGCTGGCGGACGGGATTCTGGCTGCGGTGCCCGACACGGTGGAGACTGGAGAGCGGTCGGGCAAGGTGGCCGGGTCGGCCCACCTGTGCTTCGGGGGCATCGAGTCGGAGGCGCTGCTGTTCCTGTTGGAGGATGCCGGGGTGTATGCATCGGCGGCATCATCGTGCTCTAGCGGCGCGCAGGATCCGTCCCATGTGCTGGCCGCTATGGGCTATGACCGGATGCTGGCAGGAGGATCGCTGCGGCTCTCGCTGGGCTATGAGACCGCCGATGCCGACATCGATCAGGCGTTGGCTGTCATTCCTGACGCGGTGGCCCGGCTGCGGGCCTACGGCAAGGGCTAGAGGGAAGGGTCGAAGCGATGCGGGTTTTGGCGGCGATGTCGGGGGGCGTGGACTCCTCGGTGGCCGCCGCCATGCTGGCCGAGCAAGGCCACGAGGTGGTAGGCGTGACCCTCAAATTGTGGGGAGGGGAGTCGGACACCGGCTGCTGCTCGGTGTCGGATGTAGAGGACGCCCGCCGGGTGGCCGACCTTCTGGGCTTGCAGCACCACGTGTTCAACTTCGGCGATGCCTTCGACAGTCGGGTGGTAGCCCCCTATGTGAACGACCATGCTGTTGGGCTGACCCCCAACCCGTGTATCGAGTGCAACCGCCACATCAAGTTCGACAAGCTGATGGTGCGGGCCGAGGCACTGGGCTTCGATGTGGTGGCCACCGGCCATCACGCCCGCCTTGAAACGGCTGGCGGCGGGTTCCGGGTGCGGCGGGGGGTGGATGAGGCCAAAGACCAGTCCTATGTGCTGTACATGCTGGGCCAAGAGCAGATGGCCCGGCTGCTCTTGCCCATCGGCGACCTGACCAAGGCTGAGGTTCGGGAGCGGGCTGCCGAGTTGGGCCTGCGGAACTCGGCCAAGCCCGACAGCCAGGACGTGTGTTTCATCGCCAATCGAGCCGGGGGACGGCAGGGCTTCCTATCCCGCCGCTTGGGCCAGTTCCCCGCCACCGTGGTGGACGCCGACGGTAGGGAGTTGGGCACAGTCGAGGCCGTGCAGGCGGTGACCATTGGCCAGCGCCGGGGCCTCAACCTCGGCGGCACCGACGAGCCCCGCTATGTGACCGACGTGGATATTCCTGCGGGCCGGGTGACTGTGGGGCGACGAGAGGATTTGTACGCCCCGACCCAAAACGTGATCGACATCCAGTGGGCCGACGGAGAGGTGGATGGCCCGCTCGACATCCAGGTGAGCGCCCACGGCACCCCCCTGGTTGGGGTGGTGGACCAAGCTGGTCGAGTCGTCTGGGCCGAGCCCCAGCGCCGAGTGGCCCCCGGCCAGGCGGTGGTTTTCTACCAGGGCGAACTTGTAGTCGGAGGCGCGGTGGCCGCTTAGGTCACCAAGTTCCGCAGCGCGGCGAGGCGGGGGGCAATCAGTTCGGCGATGACCGCGGGGCGGTCGGCGGGTGGGGCCAGGGCGGCTTCACCCCACAGGGCGCGGCCGACGGTGAATCCGGCGCAGCCTGAGGCCATGGCCACATCGAGTTGGGCGTAGTAGTTCTCGAAGGTGCCGCCGCCGGACAGCAGTGTCCAGGGCATGTCGCACCGGGCGGAGATTTCTGCACAGGCTGCGGCCCACCGGGACCGGTCGGGTTCATGGTCGGCATCGACGGGGAACGGCAGCTTCAGCACGTCGAAACCCATCGGAGCGAAGCGGTCCACGGTGTCGAACACGATCTGGGGGCGAACCGCTGGGTCGTCGAGGGCGTAAAACAGCGGTTCCACCAGCAGGGGGATGCCCACGCTCCGGCATTCGGCCAAGATTTCGGTTGCGGCCTCCTCTTGGGCGATGGCATGGGGGCGGTCGGGGCGGTACAACACGAGCAGCTTCGCCGCGGCCGCCCCGCAGTCGGCCGCGGCTTGCACCGACCAGCCCTCCAGCAGGGCAACGGGAGCGGCTTCGGGGTCGGCCATGTATCCCTGGGCCTCCAGCGCGGCGGTGAAGCCCACTCCGGGGGGCAGTGTGCCGTCAAGAAGCTGGGGGATGGAGTATTCCGGTTCGAGCATCACCCCGGTGGCCTGTTCGGCTAGACCAGCCACTAGGTCGCGCTTGAGGTCAACGATGGCCTCGCTGGTTACCGAATCGGGATCGTTTGGTGCGAGGACGGCCCGCAGCGAGTCGCGGTGGTCGATGGCCAGCACCGCGAACCGCCCGTTGCGGGCGAGGTCGGCAATCGCCATGTCAGTTGGAGGGCACTGCGCCGGCCACAGGCAGGGTCCATGCGCCAGCACCCCAATCGGCCTCGATCCAAGTGTGCTCCGCGGCGAAGCACGGGGGAGTGCGCCGCTCTTCTCCAAGCAGCTCCCCGGCCAGATAGTTCAGGAAGTACATGTTGGAGCTGGGACAGGCTACCGACGTGTGGTAGCCCTTGGGCACCAGCACCGCATCCCCATCGCGGGCCACAACTGCCTCGTCGAAGCCCTCCTCAGTTCGCCAGTTCCGGTGCATGCAGTAGCCCTCGGGGCGGTCCAGACGGAAGTAGTACACCTCCTCCAGATAGGGGGAGCCATCCCGGCCGTCGTGGCAGTGAGGCGGCCACCCCGACCAAGTGCCCCGAGGTACGAACACTTCGTAGAGGATGAGTTTCTCGGCGGGAAGAGGATGGGCCAGCGAGTGGACCACTTGGCGGTAGGCCTGGCCGCCGCCTCTGATCTCCACTCGCATCTCAGAGGGCTCGAAGACCCGGGCCGGATAGCGGCCCTCGGCCGGGGCCGAACCCACCGCGGCCGTCAGCGCGCCATCGGTTGAGATCTCATAAGGCGTACCCGGCGGCAGGTAGACGATGCGCCCCAGCTCCTCGAACACCGATGTGCGGCTGATGGCGGCGTCGACCCCTCCGGCTTGCACCCGACCAGCACCGGAGAGGGGGACGATGGCGGTCTCCCGATCGGACTCCACACCCGACCACGGATCAGAAGGGGTGAGCTCCACCACCGAGAAGGCCACGTTTTCCCAACCGGCCGACTCCGGGGTGACGTCGAGAATCCGCCCCGGTCCCGGCTGGGGGCGGATGGGGCCTGATGCGGATGCGGTGGGGGTATAGGCCATGGTCAGCCTCCTTTCGCTGTGTTTGTACCGGTGACCGCCGGCACCAGATCGCCGGCATCCATCTCTTGTTTGAATCGCTCCAGCAGCGCCCGAGTGCCCAACGGCTCATAGCCCAAGACCTCCCTGGTGCGAGGCGTGCCCAGGGAGCTGTCGTAAGGGATGCGGGCCCCGCCTAGCGATGCCATCATTTCCGGGTCAGGCGGCACCGACCGCAGCAACGACGGGTCGTGGCCGAACACGTCGCAGGCCGTTCGGGCCAGCTCCATGCGGCCCACTGGCTCGGCCCCGCAGCAGTGGAAGATGCCTTCGGCGTCGGGGTTGGCGGCGATCAGCCACATGGCCTCGGCGCACTCGCTGGCCAGACTCGACGTCGCCGTCATGTTGATGTCGTTGCTCTCCCACACCCCGAAGGGCTCGCCCTGCGACACAGCGTTGAGCACGGTGGTCACGAAATAGCCGAAGCCGGGGTCTTGGCCTCGGGGCATCTCGGACCGGGCCCAGTGGACACCGTTCACCGCCGACACCCGGGCCACCGCAGCCTGGTCGGCCCGCAGCAGGGCGGCCTGCTCGCTGATGGCCTTGAGCACGCCGTAGTAGTTCACCGGGTTGGGGGGAGTGTGCTCATCGGCGCCCGCTTGGGTGCCGTCGAACACCCAGTCGGTAGATACCACGATCAGCTTGGCCCCGGACCGGTTGGCCGCCTCGGCCAGGGTGAGCGTGGCATCCACGTAGCTGCGCCAGGCCAGCTCCCGCTGGGCGTAAATGCCGTCGAGGTCGTTGAGGATCATGGAGTGGACGATCACGTCGGGGTCGAAGTGGGCCACGCTGGCCAGCGCGGCCTCGCTGTCGAGCAGATCGAGCGGTTCGGTGGTGTAGCGCTGGGGACCGTCGGGGACGAAGGAGTGGACCGGGCAGTGGACTGTCGCGCGGTGGCGCTGGGTGAACACCTTGACGATGTTGGAGCCGATGAAACCGGTCCCCCCAGTGACGTAGGCCCGCATCGCTCAGCCGATCTCGCGGCGGCGGTCGGCGGTGGCCGCTGGTGGTCTCATGGGGTGCTCCATTTCCGGTTCAGCCGATCTCGCGGCGGCGGTCGGCGGTGGCCGCTGGTGGTCTCATGGGGTGC
>JAPPKI010000505.1 GCA_028820035.1 bacterium
GGCAGGCCTGGGTGCCGGAGTAGTCGAACTCGCAGGCCTGGCCGATCACGATGGGACCCGACCCGATCAGCAGAATCGACTCGATGTCGGTTCTCTTAGGCATGGCACCACCCGATTAGAAGTGGTTGCACTGACTGCCGACGATTTCCGGTTCTTTTAGGCATGGCACCACCCGATTCGAAGTGGTTGCACTGACTGCCGACGATTTCCGGTTCTTTTAGGCATGGGTTGCTCCACCGAGCAGTTGGCCCTGGGCTGGGCCTGACTCAGTTGTATGGAGGCCGTCCATGAGCTCGTCGAACTGAGCAAACAGATAGCGGGAGTCGTGGGGGCCGGGGCCGGCTTCAGGGTGGTACTGCACGCTGAACGCGGGCAGGTCGCGGCAGCGCAGGCCCTCCACGGTGTGGTCGTTGAGGTTGATGTGGGTGATGTCGGCACCACCTATGGAGCTGTCGGCCACGCAGAAGTTGTGGTTCTGGCTGGTGATCTCCACCGTGCCGGTGGCCAGGTTTCGCACCGGGTGGTTGCCGCCGTGGTGGCCGAAGGGCAGTTTGTAGGTCTCGCCGCCCAGCGCCGCGGCCAGAAGCTGGTGGCCTAGGCAGATTCCGAAGATCGGTACCTCGCCCAGCAGTCCTGAGATAGTTCCCCCCGCGCCCGCTACCGCCTCCGGATCGCCGGGTCCGTTCGACAAGAACACCCCGTCGGGCTGTCGGGCCAAGATGTCGGCCGCAGACGTACTGGCGGGCACCACCTCCACGTGGGCGATGGTCCGCAAGTGGCGCACGATGGTGGCCTTAAGCCCAAAATCCAGGGCCACCACTCGATGGGGAGGCTTTCCGCCTTCCCTCGTGCTGGTGAAGTGCTCGGACTCCGAGCGAGTGACGGTGGCCACCAGGTCGATGCCGTCGGTGCCGGGCTCAGCTGCGGCGGCAGCCCTCAGGTCGGATTCTGAGGCGGTACCGAAAGCACCGGGCATGGCGCCGGCGTCGCGGATGTGGGTGGTGAGCCGCCGGGTGTCCACCCCTGCGAGACCGGCAATGCCCTGGTTGACCAAGAAAGCCTCCAAGTCGCCGGTTGAGCGCCAGTTGGAGCGGCGGCGGGCCATGTCCCGCACGATCACCCCCCGGCAAAAGGGTCGGCGGCTCTCGTGATCGGCCGGCGCCACGCCGTAGTTGCCGATGTGGGGGTAGGTGAAGGTGATGATCTGCCCGGCGTAGGACGGATCGGTGATCACCTCCTGATAGCCGGTGAGCACGGTGTTGAACACCACCTCTCCCGAGGTGATTCCGCCGGGCACCTCCGCGCCTATGGCCTCCCCCTCGAACACCTCCCCGTCGCTGAGAACCAGTGCCGCCTCGCGGATCATGGCGTGGCCTCCAAAGCCGATGCCCGCACCGGTCGGATCATGGCCGCATCTCCTGATCGACCAGCACCGGAAGACCGCCGACAATGGTGTGGCGAACCCGTCCGCGCACTTGGCGTCCGGCGTAAGGAGTGTTGCGGGAGCGGCTGGCCAGGGCATCGGGATCGACAGTCCATGTCTCGTTGGGGTCGAATACGCACAGGTTGGCCGGCCCGCCGGGGGCGATCGGCACCCCGTGTACCCCCTTCAGACCGGCGATGGCTGCGGGTTGCCAGCTGAGCAGCCCCACCACCTCGGCCAAGGGCAGGTTGAGCTCGGTGAGTGCCAAAGCCAAGGCAGTCTCCAAACCGAGCATTCCCGGTGGCGCCTGGTCGAAGGGCATCTCCTTGGTGTCAGGAGAATGGGGGGCGTGGTCGGTGGCGATGGCATCGACGGCCCCGTCGGACAGACCCTCGCGCACCGCGTCTCGATCATCCGCTGGGCGCAAGGGCGGGTTGACCTTGAATACCGGATCGTAGGAGGCGCAGGCCTCGTCGGTGAGGGTGAAATGGTGGGTGGCGGCCTCGGCGGTCACCTCCACCCCAGCCTCGCGGGCAGCCCGCACCATGGCGATAGAGCCCCGGGTGGACAGGTGTTGGAAGTGGATGGGAGCGCCGGTGAAGCGGCTGAGGGCGATGTCCCGCATGACCATGAGCTCCTCGGCCTCGGCAGGCACGCCGGCAATGCCCAGGCGGCTGGACCACTCCCCCTCGTGCATGTGGCCCCCGGCGGCTAGGGAGTCGACCTCGCAGTGCTGGGCCAGCACCACTCCCAGCCCGGCGGCGTACTCCATGGCCCGGCGCATGAGCCCGGCTTCTTGGACCCCGTTGCCGTCGTCGGTGAACAGCCGCACGCCCAGCGCGGCCATCTCGGCCATGGGGGCTAGTTGCTCGCCTTTGCGGCCAACGGTGATGGCCCCAGAGGTGTACACGTCGCACGGGGCCAGGCGCCCCAGTGCCAGCACTTCCTGGACCACTGCGGCGCAGTCGATGGGCGGGTTGGTGTTGGGCATGGCCACCACCGCGCTGTACCCGCCCCGTACCGCGGCCCAGCTCCCGGTCTCAATGGTCTCGGCCTCCTCGGCGCCGGGCTGGCGCAGGTGGGCGTGGATATCCACGAAGCCGGGGGCCACCACGCAGCCCGAAGCGTCCAAGACCTCATCGCCAGACAGGTCGGGGCCGACCGCGACAACCAGCCCGTCTTCCACCGCCACATCAGCGTTGCGCTCTCCGGTCTGGTCGATGACCAATCCGCCCTTGATCACTGTGCTCATCGGGGGTTTCCTTCGGGGCTCATGTGCCGCCTCCCTCGGGGCGCAAATCAGGATCGGCGGCCAACAGCAGATAGAGGACGGCCATCCGCACCGCAACTCCGTGACGCACCTGCTCATTTAGGGTGGCATTGGGCTGGTCCAGTACCTCGGGGGCGATCTCCACGCCCCGGTTCACCGGGCCGGGGTGCATTACCAGCGCGTCGGGATGCAGGCGGGCGGCCCGAGCTACCGTGAGCCCCCACTGGGCGGTGTATTCCCGTAGCGAAGGCAGCAGGGCCTCAGACTGGCGCTCTTTCTGCACCCGCAGCCCGTAAACCACATCGCAGTCGCTGAGCACGGCGTCGAGGCTGAAGCTGATGTCCACCGGCCACGAACCCACCTCCGGAGGCAACAGGGTAGGAGGCGCCACCAGCGTGACCTTCGCCCCCAGCGCGGTGAACGCCATCACGCAGGAGCGAGCCACCCGGGAGTGTTTGACATCGCCCACGATGACGATGCGTCGACCGGCCACAGATCCCAGCCGATCACGGATGGTGTAGCAATCGAGCAACGCCTGGGTGGGGTGCTCATGCCAGCCATCCCCCGCGTTGATCACGCTGGCATGGGTCCAGGCCGCGGTCTGCTGGGGCACTCCCGCCGAGCGGTGGCGAACGACAATGGCATCGGGACCCATGGCCGAAACGGTGGCCACGGTGTCGCGCACCGACTCCCCCTTGTTGACCGAAGAAGCCGACACGCTGAAGCCCATGACGTCGGCGGAGAGGCGCCGAGCCGCCACCTCGAACGAGAGCCGGGTCCGAGTGGAGTCCTCATAGAACAGCATGGCCACCGTCTTGCCCCGCAGGGCAGGAACCTTGGGAATGGGCCGCTGCGATACTTCCGTGAAGTGGTCGGCCAACCGGCACACCTCATCGATACCCTCAGCACCGAGATCGTTGATCGAGAGAAGGTGCTTCATTTGACAATCTCCCCGAGGTCGATGCCGTCGCGGTGGGCATCCACCATCTCGTCGCGGCGAGTGGGCAGGTTCTTGCCCACGAAGTCGGGGCGGATGGGCAGTTCCCGATGGCCTCGGTCCACCATCACCGCCAACTGCACCGTCCGCGGCCTTCCGTAGCTGTTCAGCGCGTCGAGCGCGGCCCGGATGGTCCGGCCGGTGTACAGCACGTCGTCGACGATCACTACTGCTTGGCCATCGAGATTGAACGGAATCTTGGTGGGCGCCTCCGGCAGCAATGGGCGCAAGCCGATGTCGTCGCGATGGAAGGCCACATCCAGGGTGCCCAAGGGAGGCTCGACTCCTTCGATCTCATTGAGGGCACTGGCGATGTCTGCGGCCAGCCACACCCCGCCGGTCTGCAAACCCACGATCACTACGCCGTCAAGGCCCTGATTGCGCTCGATGATCTCGTGGGCCATGCGCCATGTCGCCCGCTTGATGTCCTCGGCTTCCATCACCCGGGTACGGGCAGCGAAAACGCCCCCATAGGGGGGCGTTCGACGGCGCTCGCGTTCAGCCAAACTCGGTTTCCTCCATGTCCGTATGGGCCTCGCCGGACCCACTTCACGGGTGTTCAAGGAACTATACACCCGCCGCTGTTCAGTTCAGGGATGGTATTTCTATAGGTCCTCTTTTTGGCCCTCAGATGGCCGAACGACGGCTGCCACCTGCGACAACAGGCCGTTGATGAACCCCGCGGAGGCCGGAGTGGAGTACTCGTGGGCCAACTCCACTGCCTCGTTGATGATCACGGCCACAGAGATATCGGTGCTGTGGGCGAGCTCAAAGCTGGCTAAACGCAGAATGGCCCGATCAAGCGCTGGCATCCGGGCTACCGGCCATCGATCGGAGAACTCCTCCAAGCGGGCGTCGATTTCGTTTTGGTGCTCGGCCGCCCCGCTCACCAGCGTGTGGGCGTAGGGGTCGAGAGGCAATTCTTGGTCGGCCAGCAATTCAGCCATGTCCGCGCCCTTAGTCTCGGCCTCATAGAGCAGGCCCAGCGCCCGTTCCCTCACTTGGCGGCGCTGTGACCCGGCAACCAGCGGATCGGGCGAGCTCATTTGTCACCGAGGAGTCGTCGAGGGCGCCGGAATGCTCAAGCCCGGCTGATGTATTCGCCGCTGCGGGTGTCCACCTTGATCCGCTCGCCCGGGTTCAAGAACAGGGGCACCTGCACCACCAGGCCGGTCTGGCAGGTGGCCGGTTTGGTGGCCCCCGACACCCGGTCGCCCTGGACGCCGGGCTCGGTTTGGGCGATGTCCAGCTCCACCGCGGCGGGCAGGTCGGTGCCTACGATCTCGGTGCCGAACATGCCAAGGATCACCGAGTTGTTCTCCACCAGATAGTTGACCGCGTCGCCCAGCACGTCGGCGCCCACGTGGAGCTGCTCGTAGGTCTCGCTGTCCATGAACACGAAGCTCTCGCCGTCGGAGTACAGATATTGCATCTCCCGGCGGTCGATGTTGGCCCGCTCCACCTTCTCCCCTGCCCGGAACGTGCGGTCGAGCACGGCGCCGGTGCGGGCGTTCTTCAGGGTGGTGCGCACGAACGCCCCGCCTTTGCCCGGCTTGACGTGCTGGAACTCGACCACGTTGAACAGGCCGTCGTCGAGGTTCAGCGTCATGCCGTTCTTGAGGTCGTTGGTGGTGATCGTGGGCATGGCCAAAGTTTGACCCACCCAGAACGATCAGGCCACAGTGGACAGCGCTGGCCCCGCCCTACCCCTCAGGCCACAGCGAGCGTTTTGGGCGAGTGGGTCAGCCGTCGGGCCCCGTCTTCGGTCACCACCACGGTGTCCTCTACCCGGGCCCCGCAAAATCCGGGAAGATAGATCCCGGGCTCCACGGTGATCACTTGGCCGACCTCCAGCGGCTCCGTGGCGGTGGCCCGCACCCAGGGCTGTTCGTGAATGTCGAGCCCCACACCGTGGCCGGTGCCGTGGACGAAGGCATCGCCCCAACCGTCGGCTTCGATGCGATTCCGACAGGCCTTGTCCACATCGGAGATGGGAGTGCCGGGGGCCACCTGCTCCACCCCGAGTTGCTGGGCGTCCCTCACGGTCTCGAACACCCTTTTGGCCTCGTGATCGGGCTCACCCACCGCCATGGTGCGGGTCATGTCGGAGCGGTAGCCGTCGACCACCGCGCCCATGTCCACAATCACTAGCTCGCCCGACCCGATGGGGCGCTCGGTGGGCCTGATGTGGGGCAGAGCGGCATTCGGGCCCGCGGCCACGATGGTGGTGAAGGCGCTCGTTTCTGCCCCCCGGCGTCGAAAGGCAGTGTCCAACGACAATGCCACTTCCTTCTCGGAGGGGCCGTCGGCCAGCATGGGGCGAACTTCGGCCAACGCGGCATCGGCGATGGCGGCAGCCTTCGCCATCCGATCGAGTTCGCCGTCGTCCTTGATCTGTCGCGATTGCTCCACCACACCGGTGGTGGGCACCAGCTCAGCGCTGAACCACTCGGCATACTGGCGCTGGGTGGCCCAGCTCACCGAGGCCGCCTCCAAGCCGATTCGACCCGCGCCGGTGGCGGCCGCGGCCAGTATTTCCTTGGGGGCGTCGTTGGTGATCTCGATTCGGATCTCCACGCCAGCCCGATTGGTTTCAGACTCAGCCTGCTCGGCGTAGCGGCGATCGGTCACCAGCACCAGCTCGTCGGCGCCGAGCCAGACCAGACCGGCCGAGCCGGTGAACCCGGTGAGGTAGCGGACATTGACCAGGTTGGCAACCAGCAGCGCGTCGCACTCCGCCTCGGCCGCCGCGGCCCGAACCCTCTCCGACCGCCCGGCGACATCCATGGGGACGAGGGCTTGGGAGACCTGAGGCTCGCTCATGTCAGCAATCGGGCCGCCGCTTCCACCGCCAACTCGTAGCCGTGGCCGCCGAAGCCCACGATGGTGCCCGTGGCCACCGGGCTTACCACCGAAGTGTGGCGCCACGGCTCTCGAGCATTTGGGTTTGACAGGTGCAGCTCCACCACCGGACCCTCGAACGCGGCCAGGGCATCGTGGATGGCCCAGGAATAGTGGGTGAACGCGCCGGGATTGATGATGATGGCCGCACACCGTCCCCGAGCCAGGTGGATGTGGTCGATGAGGGCAGCCTCGTCGTTGGACTGGTGGTGCTCGATGGCCAGCCCGTAGCGCTCGGCGGTGGCGGCCGCGGTGGCCGCGTGGTCGTCGAGAGTGTCGGTGCCGTAAACCTCGGGCTCCCGGTCGCCCAGCAGGTTCAGGTTGGGTCCCGACAGCAGAAGGATCGTCTGGCTCATCTCAACACCTTCACACAGGTAGGGCTCCAATTCATCTGATGGCCTCCAGTGTCTCTCTCAAAAGGGCGGGCTCCAGTCCGGCAACCGGCTGGATGCCTTCGGGACCGTCCAGCATGAAGGTGACCCCGTCGACCGCCTTCTTGTCCCGGCTGAACAGCCCGACTATCGCGTCGGCATCGACCCCTTCGGGCAGGCGGGTGGGCAGTTGGTACCCGTCGACCACTCGGCGGTGCTCGGCTACCCGCCCGGCGTCGATGCGGTCGGTGCGGTGGGCCAACTCGGCGGCGTAGATGAGGCCGACGGCCACCGCCTCGCCGTGGCGGAGGTCGTAGCCGCCGTGGGCCTCGAGGGCATGGGCCAAGGTGTGGCCGTAGTTGAGCACGGCCCGGCGGCCGGACTCTCGTTCGTCGGCCGCCACCACCTCGGCTTTGATCTGCACGCAGCGGGCGATGCGCTCGGGCAGGCTCAGGGCGTGCAGGTCGGCGTCGGCAATGAAGTGGTACTTGGCCATCTCCCCCAGTCCCGACCGCATCTCCTCGGGGGGCAGGGTGTCGAGCGCCTCGGTGTCGCACAGCACCGCGGAGGGCTGCCAGAAGGCGCCGACCAGATTCTTGCCCTCAGGAAGGTTCACGCCGGTCTTGCCTCCGACTGAAGCGTCGATCTGGCCCAAAAGCGTGGTGGACACGAACACCACCCTGATGCCCCGGTGGTAGACGGCCGCAGTGAAACCGGCCAGGTCGGTGACCGCGCCCCCGCCCACGGCGACCACCGCGTCACGGCGGGTGAGCCCCCACTGGGCGAACTCCCGGCACAGCTCCTCCACCGCTCCCATCGTCTTGATGTGCTCGCCGTTGTCGGTAATGAACACCCGGTGCTCAATACCAGGATCGACAGTGATGCCGACATCGGCCACCGCCGCCTGGGTGACCACCGCCACCCGCTTCGCGTCGCCAGGCACCACTTGGGACAGGCAGTGTCGAACGCCGGGACCCACCCAAACGTCGTAGGACCGCTCCCCCAGCTCGATCGGAACCCGGATTGCGCTCTCCAGGCCAACACCGGTTTCGGCAGTCATCGGGCCGACACTGGCCGGGGCCAGACTCGCCTGATCTGCTCGGCGACTTGCTCGGCCTCTAAGCCGTCCACATCGACAATCTCGTTGGCCGCTTCCGCGTAGAGTCCGGCTCGAGCCGCGCTGATGGCCTCCAGATCGACCACCGGGTCTTCGCCCAAGAGCGGCCGGTTCTCGCCAGCACCGACCCGCTGGCCCAGGGTTTCGACGGTGGCCCGGAGCCAGCAGACCCAGGATCGATCCCGCAGAAGTTCTCGGTTCTCGGCCCGCAGCACCGCTCCCCCACCGCAGGACACCACCAGTGGCTGTGGAGAGGCCAAACAGGCCATCAGCTCCAACTGCTCCATGTCGCGGAAGCGGTCCTCGCCGTCAGCCTTGAAGATCTCGGGTATAGACCGACCTTGGCGCTTCTCGATGGCAGCATCCAGATCCACAAACCGCAGCCCTTCCGACTGCGCGAGCCAGAACCCCGCCGTCGATTTTCCCGACCCCATCATCCCGATGAGGGCCACATGGGGCCTACTTTCCACAACGCGATACTACAAGTGGGCTGCCGCCGCTCTGAGCGCACTTATCGGCAACGGCTTCAAGGGACGGGGTCAGATCACTGCGTACACAGCCAGCACGACGACTGCGGCGGCCACCGCCATGGACGGGGCAAACGGGAAGACGGTCGGGCGGGGGTTGTCGGGATCGGCCAAAGGATCGGGCAGGAGTTCGATGCCCCACTTCCGGATTCCCCACACGATCACGCCCATGACCGCCCCAATAAGCGAGGCCAAACCGAAGGCCAACGGCACGGCCAGCAGCGACTGGCCGTAGCCGGAACCCACCCATCCAAGCACCAGGCCCACCGGTAGAGCCAGCTTCACGTCACCCCACCCGAGACTGCCCCCTGATGCCGAGTGCAGGATGGCCATGATGCCTCCATAGAGTCCGGCGGCGGCAGACGCCTGTCCGATGGCCCCCGGCTCGTGTCGCAGCAGCGAGATGAGGGTCATAAGCGATAGCAGAACCAGCACGGCGGGGAACACAATGGCGTTGGGGATGCGGTAGTGGAACAGATCCACGGTGGTG
>JAPPKI010000284.1:0-1672 GCA_028820035.1 bacterium
TCAGGCGTCCGCCGCTCAGCTGGTCGAGGCTGGCCAGGCTGTTGGCCAGGTGGAGCGGATGGTATTGGGGAACCACCATCACGCTGGTGCCCATTCCGATTCGCTCAGTAGCCGCCGCGGCCCATCCCAGGGTGAGCAGGGGATCGAACAAGTACGAAGCCGGGTATCCCTGGTCAGCTGGGTAGACGAGGTGATCGCTGACCCACACATCGGCCAAACCAATCTCCTCAGCCCGAACCGCGACCTTGGCGATGGCTTCCGGGGAGGCGGCTCGACCGTACTGGGGCAGGTGTATTCCTAGTCGCAAAGAAGCTCCCCCCTCGTTCCGGCGCTCACGGGTGCCACGGGGCTCGTGGCAGTTGCTTCTCTTTGTCGACGAAGGGCAGCAACTCCACGGTCGCCTCATGCAACTCGCCGTCATGGTCCTGCAACTGAACCCCTTTGCCCGTCCACTCGTCCCCGGGCAGCGGCCGATCGAAACGCACGTAGCCGACTCCCTCCTCCCGTGTGGGCGACCATGTGCCGATGGTTATGTGCCCTGCCGGAGCGTTCTCGTAGTGCACGGTCATATAGGTCTCTGGCGTGGCAGTGGGGCAAACCAGCCCAAGCAATAGCTGGCTGCGGTCGGCGGTCTCCAACGCGGTTCGGCCGATGAAATCTTCCTTGTCGAAGTTCACAAAGTGCCCGAGGCCGGCGCTGAACGGAGTCAGATCCGGCTCAATGTCACTGCCGTTGTCCAAGATGCCAGCCTCGATACGGCGTATCCCCATCGAAGATGACGTGCTGAACTCCATGCCGAACTGCTCACCGCTAGAAAGCAGGTGGTCCCAGAGGGCATCGTGGTCGGTGGGCTCCGGGCCGCCGTTGCAATAGATCTCAATCCCCACTTCCCCAGTCCAACCGGTTCGAGACACCCACAGCGTCTGGCTGCCGATGTCGAAGAATCCGGCCCGGAAGTACCTGAAGTCGGCAGACAACCCGCCGCCCATTGCGGCATTCAGCACATCCAGCGACTTCGGCCCCTGGATTTGCAGCACACGTGAGTCGGGATCGGAGACCTCGGCATCGAGTCCGATGGTGGCAGCCTTGAGCCAGCTGATGAACTCTCCGTTGGCCTTGACATACCAGAAGCGATCGGCCTCCAACCGCATGATCACGCCGTCCATCACGATTGTGCCGTCCTCATAGCAGGCGAGCGCGTACCGACACCGTCCCACTCCGAGAGTCTCCACCCGGCAAACGAGGACCCTCTCCAGCACCCGAACGGCATCGGGACCGACGATCTCAATGGGCTGCTCTGGAACGTCGTACAGCATGACGCCGTTGCGCAGCTTCCAATAGTTGGGAATCGGATCCTCGTCGTGGGACGCCTTCAGCGGATACAGGCGACCGCAGTACAAGCCGAAGATCGTCGACTCAGTCGCATACCGATCGACAAACGGCGACTGATGCTGCCGGTAAGTGCTGAAGTCGACCGTGTCAAACGCCTCGATGTAGTAGTGCCTCTTCCCCGCCATAGAGGCCACAACCTACCGCCATTACCATCCGTCGAGTGAACGTTCAGAACGACCCTGGATACAGCGTGTGACTTCCCGTCTGGAGCTGGTGCTTGGGGACATCACGGCTGAAGACGTGGATGCAATTGTGAACGCAGCCAATCACACGCTTTTGG
>JAPPKI010000284.1:1682-9076 GCA_028820035.1 bacterium
GCGGTTCTCGGTTTTTTATTTTGTATCCGCCACATGAAACTGGTTTTTGTGGGGGGGGGGGGTGTTGGGGATTAAACTGGGGGGGGGGGGGCCGGAATTGGTTGAATACTGCCGGACTTTGGGCGGGTGTGAGACGGGGCAGGCGAAGATCACGCCGGGGTTCAACCTTGTGGCTCGCTGGGTCATACACACGGTGGGGCCGGTGTGGCACGGCGGTGGCCACAACGAGCCAGAGTTGCTGGCCTCCTGCTATCGGGAGTCGCTGGCCCGGGCCGAAGAGGTTGGGGCGGAGACGGTTGCCTTTCCGGCCATATCTACTGGTGTCTTCGGGTATCCGATTGACGCGGCGGCCGCCATCGCGGTGGAGACTCTCCGCACCACTCCTACCCAGGTGAACGAAGTTCGGCTCGTCGCCTTCAACCAGGAAACGGTAGACGCTTACCGGAACGTTCTCGATCTCAGCACCGGCGCAAATCCCTAAGACCCGCTCCCAATCAGGCCTTTCGTTGGCTGTAGTCGCCGAAGGGGCCGTCGCGTTGGGCAACCGCGGCGGGAACACCCTCGGTCATGGCCGTGTCGATGAAGGCCAGTGCTTCGGGGGTGTTGCGCATCGCCCCGTCGAGGATCGATCCGAGCACCTGGGAATTGCGCAGCCCCATACCCTCGTAGGCCTGATTGACGACCAACTTCATGGCAGCCAGCTGCGACGACGGGATGCTCGATAACTGTTCTGCCAACTCCTCTACAGCCTCATCGAGTTGGTCGGCCGGGACTGCCTGATTGATGAGCTCCACCCGAGCTGCTTCGGCCCCTGAGAGCGGTTTGCCGGTCAGGGCGTACTCCTTTGCCTTGGCCAGCCCCAGCCGGTACACCCACATTGCGGTCAGGTAGCAGCCCCACATCCGGGAATACGGCGTGCCGATCTGCGCATCTTCAGCCGCGATAACCAGGTCGGCCGAAAGAGCCATGTCTGATCCACCTCCTACACACCATCCGTGCACTTGGGCAATGGTGGGTTTCGGACTCGACCAGAGGCCCATGAAGTTAGGAACAGGGGCATCCCATCGATTGGTGACCCCGATGGCATCTCGTCCTGGATCCCAAGCGCGGCCCTCGCTTCGCACTGCGGCGAGATCGCCGTCGGTGCCGAAGTCGAACCCGGCGCAAAACGCCCTACCGGCGCCCCGCAACACGATCACCTTCACCTCCGGATCGCGGTTCGCCTCCGCGATGAAGTGGTCAAGCTGCGTCCACATGGGCCGGACAATGGCGTTCAGATAGTCAGGACGATTCAAGGTGATCGTCGCAATGGACCCAGAAGTCCTGTACAAGACGTAGTTGTCGCTCATGGGGAAACAATCTAACGGTGCTGTTGCCCAGTCAGATCAGGCACAACATGTTTGGTCGCCGGCTACGCAGCCCCCTAAGGCGTCAGGGCAGGTGGCGGTCCCATTCGAAGGGAACGGCAGTGTGGAAAGGCGCGGCTAGCAGGGGCTTCACCGAGCCATGAGCCCATCGCTCCTCCAAGACCGGCTGCATTCGCTGGGCAACGTCGACCGGGTCCCCGTCGGTGAAGCACAGACTGACTTGTTTCACGCCCTCGGCCGCTGATGTGACAGAGCCGAACCAGGTCCGGCTCTCGATCTCCGCTGAATCCGCGGCCGCCCACCAAACACCAGCCACCCCGTCAACGTCGACAAGACGGTCTGACGCGGCGACCCCAAGCTCGAGGAGCAGGAATAGCCCCTGTGCCGGGCGCCAGGGAAGGACATCGGCACCGGCCACCGCGCTCGGTGCTGCTGACTTGCCCCGCAACAGGTAGAGATCCCCTTCCACTGCGGGCAGCCGATGCCGCATCCGTCCTGCGCTGAAGAGCTCCTCTCCCAGTCCATAGAACGCATCCATTGGGGCTTGGTCGGCAAACAGGTACACCATGGCGTGATCCGCGGCCTCGTATCGGGAGTCGGCCGCGGCTCGGGCCGATCGGCACTCCGGTGTGGACACGAACCGCATCGATCCGCGGAGACCATGCAACCGATGCTGCTCGGGCCGATGATCGAGAGTGTGCCACTCCAGGTATTCCGCATCGCGGCCATCGGGATGGCGGGCCGACAGCGACACGAACATCGCAGTCGCATCGCCGTCCCCCATGGCCAGAACACCGGGCAGCTGATCCGACGGCGTCCCGTGAAGCTCAGCGGCCATACGCCGCTCGGGATGCACGCTCATCCCTCTAGCTCCCAAGAGATCTTCATCCAGACATCCAGGGTCGCTCCTGCCTCGAGAGTCATGGGGTCGCGGTTGAATGCATCAGGGACGTCGCTTTGGGGCTCCACGCACACCTGAACGGGGTCTTCGTTGTAGACCACCCATGAGGTCATGTCGGATTCCAGCCGTATTGACCCGAATCCCGGCCAACGCACCGTTGGAGGCCCTCTCAGGTGGCCGAAGCAGTCGTCCCACGGACCCGGGGGAACCGGTACCCGCTCCCCCGTCGGAATCCCGAGATCATCCCGCTGCCACATGTACCCGGCGTTGAACAACAGCTCAGCTGGGTCGCCCTTCGACAATTGCCGAAGAAAGCACGGATGCCATCCGGCCATCACCGGCATCCGCTGGGTCGCCTGCACTGACATGGCGGCTACCAGCGCCTGGTCCGACATTTCGAAGCGCTGTTCCACCCGTCCGCCGAAGGGCCACAGCCCCTCCATGTTCATATGCAGAGTTGCAGGGCCGGTCTGTTCCCAACTGGCCCGATACCCCACCCCGTGAATGGCGTGCGGGGGAAGATCTAACTCCAGTTGGTATTCCTCGCCGTCGAACTCAAACCGGCCGTCGCGGACCCGTCCAGCCCAAGGCACCATCGGATAACACCCCCACCGGAGCCAATCGCCGCCCTGGCGCTGAGCCAGCAGCTCAACCCCGTCCACCTCCAGCGAGGCAATCCGACCGCCGTTGGCCGGATCAAGACGCAGGGCCGCCACGGTCGATTCTTCAGCGTCAGGCGAGTTACTCAGGCCACTCGATGTTGTAGTCGTCAAACCAGAACCGGGCCTCGCGGATGGCGTTCGGCTCGGTCCGCAGATTGAGGTCTTGGTTGAGCTGCTCGGGGGTCGGCCCAATCTGACTGGCGATGTTCGACAGTCCGTCGATGTCGAGGTTGTAGCACCGCACGGCGTTGAGCCCGAGCAATAGCCGGGTCTCCTCCACAGGAATCTGCTGGAAGTCGGTCTCTAGGCGCTCAACTGTGTTGGGCCAGCTTCCCTCGGGATGGGGGTAGTCGGTGCCCCACATCAGGGCGTCGACACCATTCATGTAGCGGCGCCGCAGCTCGACTTTGCTCATGGTGGAGGCGCCGATGAACACGTTGGTGCCGATGTACTCCGACGGCAGGCGCTGAATAAGGCCCTTCGTCTGCGAGCTCATCTTCTTCACCTTCCAATTGCGTCCGCCGAACATAGCGTCGGCCTTGAACAGCAGGTCGCCCAGCCACCAAGAGCCGCACTCCACCGGCACATAGCGAAGACCGGGATGGCGATCGAATGCCCCGGAGAAGAGAAGCTGCCACAGGGGCCGATGGGTCCAAAACGCCACCTCAAGCATGTACTGGGCCATGTTCTCGTTGTACGACGGCCTATCGGCCTCGCCCGAATGAGTGTGCACCACCAGTCCAGCCTCGGCACAGGCCGCCCATACCGGGTCGTAGCTCTCGTGGCCGTATGACGGATGCTCATGCCACATGGTCGGGATCATGATGCCCTTCACGCCAGGTTTGCCGGCCAGCGCCTCGATTTCCTTCACCGACTCCTCGACACCGTGAGTGATCGGCACCAAGGCCACCCCACCGCGGCGAGGCGGGTTGGTGGCGCAGAACTCCTCGAGCCAGCGGTTGTGGGCCCGGGCACCGGCCCAGGCCTGGCGGGAGTCGGTGATCTGCCCGGCTGACAGACCGGCCCCAAAGGGCGGAGCCTCCATTCCAGTGACCGCATCGCCGTCAGCAAAGATGATCTCGCCAGCCACGCCGTCGGCATCCAGGGTCTTGTCGCGGATCTCGGGGTCGTAAGCCCCCTTCAACCCGATCTCGTTCTCGCTCTCCCACTGCTCGACGTATTCGCCGTTGATCTCCTCAACCATGGCCCGGTGCTGGTGGCGGGTCGCCAGCCACTCGTCGAACTCGGGATGGAGCGAAGACTCCAGATACTCGCGGTAGTCCTCGACGAACAGCCCGGCGTGAGTATCGGACGAGACAATGATGTATGGGGCGTTGCCTTGGTCAACACCGGCGACAGGGCTGGGCATTGGTCAGCTTCCTCTCGAATATTGGGCGAGTACAACAGCTAGATCGCTGATCACACTGTACTGTCACACCGGCAACCGCTCGCCAATGGCGCTCTTAAGGAGGACGTATGACTCAGATCCTTGCCCAGTACTGCATCAATGTGGAAGACATGGACCGGGCTCTGGAGTTTTGGGTGGATGTGTGCGAGCTCGAGCTCCAGCACCGCCTCGAGATTCCCGGTGCGCTGGAGGCAGTGATCCAGTCGCCCCACGGCGGATCACGCCTCCAGTTGGCGCAGCACCTCGACAATGAGGGCCCTATCGATATGGGCACCGCCATGTGGAAGATCTACATCAACACGTCGGACTGCCATCGGCTTTACCAGCGGGCCATGGACGCTGGCTGTGAATCGGTCATGGAGCCCACGCATCTCGACCGATGGCCGGTGATCATGGCCTACGTGAAGGACTTCGACGGCTATCTCATCGAGTTTGTCGAGCACAAGGAGGGCACCCGCCCCGGCATCCCCGACCCGAAGAAGGTATGAGCGACTCCACTAGTTCGGAAATACTGCCCTGTCCCCGCTCGAGATACTCATAATCATCTGCTTCTCGGCCGCTGGAGCCATTTCCCAGGGCTGCCTGGGCATCGGCTTGGCTCTCGTGGCCGGACCAGCCCTCGTGGCCATAGACCCGGGCTTTGCCCCCGGACCGCTCATTGTCGTCGGCCAAGTTGTCGGCATCCGCAATGTCATTGTCGAACGCAGCCACACCGACCGTCAGGCTGTCCGACGTTGTGCATTCGGACTGCCGGTCGGCTTGGCTGCTGGACTGGTCGTGCTCTCCATGGTTAGCGACGAAGTCATCGCGCTCTTGGTCGGAAGCCTTGCCGCAGCCGGTGCCCTATCTCTTCTCTGCGGATTTCGGATTGCCCGGACGCCAAGGGTGGAGGTTGCGACCGGAATGGGGGTTGGCTTCTCAAGCATGACCGCTGCCTTGCCGGGCCCTGCATTCGTGCTCACATTCAGCGATATGAAGCCTGCGACGCTGCGAGGCACAGTTGGCACGGTATTCCTAATGGTTGCGGTTGCCGCCCTGATAGGGCTCCTCGCCACCGATGAGTTCGGCCTGCACGAGATCGAACTCATCGGCTGGCTCATTCCCGGCATCATTCTGGGGCTGTTCTTGGCCCGCTTTGTTCGCCCCCTCCTCGATCGGGCATGGTTCCGACCCGCTGTGCTCCTTGTCGCCCTCGCCGGCGGCATCGCCCTCATCCTCCGCCAACTCCTCTGACGAAAGCCCACTATGACTGAGATTTATCGCAACGCGAATGCCGCCATCGACGAACGGGTTGCCGACCTTCTCGGGCGCATGACGCTCGAGGAGAAGGTGGCCCAGCTAGGAGCGATTTGGCTCACTGCTCTGGTTCAAGACGAGAACTTCGATGCCGACCATGCCGCCGAGATGTTGGCCGACGGCATCGGACAGGTCACCCGCATCGGCGCAAGCACCGGACTGCTGGCCAACGAATCAGCACTACTGGGCAACGAAATCCAACAGGTACTGGTGGAACGCACCCGACTGGGGATTCCAACGGTGATCCATGAGGAGGGCGTCGGCGGATTCCTCCATCGCGGCGCCACCACATTCCCCCAGGGGTTGGGTCTGGCGGCCACCTGGAATGTGGATCTCATGGCCGAGGTGGCGGAGGTGATCCGCACCCAGATGACCGCCGTTGGCGCCCGCCACAACCTCTCCCCCGTCCTCGACGTCGCCCGGGATCCCCGATGGGGCCGAGTGGAGGAGACCTACGGAGAATCACCCGAGCTGTGCGCCCGAATGGGTGTTGCCTACGTGCGTGGGCTCCAGACCGACGATTTGGCCAACGGCGTGGTGTGCACTGGCAAGCATTTCCTGGGCTACGGGTACTCCCTCGGGGGCCGGAATCAAGCACCTGTCCACCTCGGCAATCGCGAGCTTCGCGAGGTGTATGCCGAGCCGTTCGCGGCTGCAATCCGTGAGGCCGGCCTGGCCTCTATCATGAACAGCTATTCCTCGATCGACGGTGTGCCGGTGGCGGCCAGCCGAGCGATGCTGACCGATCTCCTGCGCGGTGAGCTTGGCTTCGAGGGAACGGTGGTGGCCGACTACTTCGCGGTGATGCAGCTGCACTTCAACCACATGACTGCGGCAGATGCCACTGAGTCAGCCGTCCAATCGCTCAGCGCAGGGCTTGATATCGAGCTGCCGGCGCTCGACTGCTACAAGAACTTGCCCACCGCAGTCCGAGATGGGCGGATCGACGAATCCATCATCGACGAGTCGTGCGCTCGGGTGCTCGCCCAGAAGTTCCAACTTGGGCTGTTCGAGAACCCCTATGTGGACGCCGGTGCCGCCATAAGCGTCTTCGACACGCCCGACCAGCGGGCACTGGCCCGGCAGGCCGCGGCCGAAGGAGTGATCCTGCTCAATAACGACGGCGTGCTACCCCTCAGCCCATCGGTCTCCAAGGTGGCGGTGATCGGCCCCCACGCCGACGATCCTCGCCTTCTCCAAGGCGATTACCACTACCCCACCCATCTGGAGATCATCTATCAGAACCGCAGCGCGGAGATGCTCGAAGCCATGGAAGCGCTCGGGATCGAAGAAGGGCTCGACCAGTTGCCTGAGGCTGGCGGGACGTTCTCCCCGGGACCGCACTTCACTCCCCATGTGACACCACTGGACGGATTACGGACCGCGCTGCCCAGCGTCGAGATCGTCCACGCGGCGGGATGTGCCGACACTGGCGACGACGCATCGGGCATTGAAGACGCCGTTGCGGCCGCGGTATCAGCCGACGTCGCCATTGTGTGCGTGGGCGCCCGCTCGGGGTTGGTCGCTGACGCGACAGTGGGCGAGGCCCGCGATGCCACCGACCTGGGCCTTCCCGGCGCGCAGTCGCAACTGGTAGCCGAGGTAGCGGCCACCGGCACACCCATCGTGGTTGTGGTGATCAGCGGCCGGGTCCACACCCTCGAGGCCGAGTCTGCGGTTGCCAACGCCCTCATTTGGTCGATCCTTCCCGGCGAAGAGGGCGGTTCGGCCATCGCCCAAGTGCTGACCGGCGAGGTGAA
>JAPPKI010000445.1 GCA_028820035.1 bacterium
TGACCGTCCCAAGGCCAAACGTCTGCGCCCAGACCGCGCCCACCGTCAGCGTTTGATCGAAAGCTTGCCTGAGGAGCAACGGCCCGCAGCCGAGAAGATGATGCGTGACGGCATCAGTTCGGTCGAACAAGCCCTGCGAGACCAGCGCAAGAAGGCTCGCGATGCCGCCCAAGCCAAGAAGAAGGCGGCTGAAGTGGCAGCCAAACCCGAAGAATCCGCCGAGTCAAAGAGCCCCGAAGCCAAGGCCGCCGAAGAATCCGCCGAGTCAAAGAGCCCCGAAGCCAAGGCCGTCGAAGAATCCGCCGAGTCAAAGAGCCCCGAAGCCGACGCCAAACCCGAAGAGCCCACCCCGGATACCGATACCAAGCCTGAAAAACAACCGTCGAAAGGGAAGGCACCCGATTCAGACTCGTCTGACGATTTCCTGACTGTGGCCGCCAAGCTGCTTCCCGGCATGCGAGCTGCGGAATGGCGGGATCGAGTTGAAGCCGCATTGGCCGGCATCGACGAGCTTGATCTCCGCGATCTCCGATCTGTGGTGGTGGCCTCGGAGTCTGGAGCAACAGACGAAGAGGCCAAGGCGCTGGCTGAGGAACTTCGCACCAAGCTCACCGAGCGGGTCGACCGGGAACACGCCGAATGGCTGGCCGAGGTCGCGGCCACGCTGGCCGATGGCCGGTTGGTGCGAGCCCTGCGGCTCAGTTCCCGCCCTCCGAAGGCCGGGGTGCCCCTTCCTCAAGACATCGTTACCCGCCTAACCGAGGCGGCGAACGCGGCATTGACCAGCGAGACTCCATCTAAGCGCTGGATAACCGTTATGGGCGCGGTGGCCTTTTCCCCGGTGCGCCGAACCGTGGAACCCATGGGAATCCCAGAGAAGCCCGATGAAGAACTGCTGGCCGAAGTCAAGAAGCTATCGGAGCGGATTCCCCACATTGCAGCTCTGTTCGGAGTGGAGCCCACCCCTCCCCCGAAGCGCCCTCGACGACGGGCAGGTACTCCGACCGCTAGCCGATAACTTGATGATCACTCAGGAACTCCAGCAGGCCGTCCACCAAGTCCCACTCTCCTAGGTCATCAAGAGCCACCCACGCCGCGTCTGAGGCATCGGTAGCTGCCGTTGGCACCGCGTTGGGCGCCACCGTGACCCAGTAGTCCACCACCACGTAGTGGCGTCGTCTGCCGATGAGCTCAGTCCAGCCCACCGCCTGGCCCACTTCTCCATCAAGGGAGGTCTCCTCTCGCAGCTCGCGGCGAACAGCCTCAGCTAGAGTTTCCCCTTTCTTCACCCGCCCACCGGGTACCGACCACAGCCCTTCTCCAGGAGGACTACCCCGACGGATCAACAGAATGGCGTTGTCGCGAACCACTACAGCCCCGACACATAGCTCCGGTCCGCTCATATCTGCCCCATCAACGTCGGCACCTTTTGGAGTCCCGTTCACGCTTCTGGCTCTTGATCGAGCTGCGTGTGCACGATTAGCGCATGGGCCGTCAGTTTGAACGTCTCGAAGAAGTTCTTGGCCTCGCGGTGGCCCGGAAGCACGAAGGCGTCAATCGCCACCAGACCCTGTTCCTGAGCCCACTTCTTCAGGGCATCGAACAGTGACTCCCCCACTCCTACCGAACGGGCATCAGGAGTCACGTATAGCTCGTCGATTCGAGCAATGAAGGATCCGTCCCGGCGCACTACCCGCTGAGCCCATCCGTATCCCACTACCGCTTCTTCCCATATCCCAACGACCACGAGAGCTTCTGGATCAGCCAACAGCTCGGCGAAATGACCTTCAAGAGGCTCGGAGGCGGCTTCCGTGGCCATCCAGCGCTCCCCTCCCCGGTATTCGAGGGCCTCGCGACGGGCCTCCCGAGCCAAATCGGCCACAATCCCAGCCTCATCGGAACGAGCTGGTCGGGCCGCACCCTCCTTCGGCCGATCGCTCACGTTCAACCTGGCTCTAAGTCAACGGGGTCGACGCTGGCCCCCGAGGGCTTCGAGGAATGGTCCAAAGCCATGCGGCCGAGCAGGCGAGCCGCTTCCAAATGGCGGCGACCCCGGGCCGCCAACTCGGAAGGCGGCGAGTCAACCGACAGCAAAAGCCCCACGGGTGCGTAGAGCACCGTATCAAGCAGACGGTCCATCGACTCGCGGGAGCAACCAGTCGACTCCCGGGTGGAATCCGCGTCACCGGTCGGGCTCATAGCCGGGCCAAAGACGGACAGGGCTCTTCTCCCGAAGGGCACCGGGGATTCTCACGGGACCCGAACTGGCTTGAGCTGACGATCAGGAAACACCCCTCGCAGGTCCACTCATTGTCTCGCTTGGGCGCGACCTGACCCGAGGCCTCAGGCGACGGGTCGGGAGTCTCCTCATCTTCGTCCTCGTCGTCACCGGCGGCCAGGCGGTCTTTCAAAATGGTGTCGAGATCAGCCTCGACGTTGTCTGGGTCGATGTCCTCCCCTTCGCCATCCTCATCATCGCCCGCGGTTGCGTTGCGAGCTGGTCCGTTGTTCCCGCTCTCTTCCTCTTCCTCGAGTTCCTCGTCGAGTTCCTCGTCGAGGTCGCCGTCTTCAAGATCGCCGTCTTCGAGGACAGCTTCGAACTCTTCCTCGAGTTCCTCGCCGATGTCTTCGTCGAGGTCGTCGATCGCGCTTTCGTCGAACTCCTCGTCCGGCATCTCGTCGTGCTCTTCAGGGTCTGTCATGCTCCCCTGCTACCTCCTCAGGCAATCCGATCAGCGCGGATCATAGACACCGGCGCGCCCACAATATGCACACTTACCCATTCAATCTTCCATTTGGCCAAAAGAGCATCTCCAGCTCATGCCCGCTCTCGAACCTGGCGACGCTCTTCTGCTCGAAGTTCGGCATCCAGGCGGCCAAGCGGAGGTTCTTCGCTGAGGTCGACAAAACGCATCATCTCTGCCACTGCCGGGTGACCGGCCTCATCGCGGATGAGCTGCCACATGTCCTGCCCGATCTCCCGGTACACCGAGTGGCCCTGAGGGGTGGTGCGCAGCTCGATAAGGTGCATTGCAGCCCTGGCGTTGATGCTCATGTTGAAGCGCACCTTGTAGGCAAAGCTCACTGCATAGGGGGCCTGCTCGGGGAAATCCCGGTTCAAGAGGCCGTACAAGTCGGCTGAGCGATCCATGGCCTCTTTGAAGACCGGAGCACATCCCGCGGCGTCCACCGACTCAGGAAGGGTGAAGCCGTGGCGGGGGCTGAGCTTCTGCCATTCAAGGGTGAGCATGCGATGGCGCTGAAGATCCCGAAAGGCACCGTAGTCGGCCAATATGTCGAACCGGTAAAAGGAACGCTCCAAGGCCCGTCCGGGCTTGTGTCGGCGATTGGCCCGTTCGCCGACGTATGCCCGCACGACGGAGAGGCGGTCTTCTGCCCCCATCGCCCGAACCTCTCGTTCTAGTTGCTCTTCTGAAAAATGGGTGTAGGGATAGAGCATGGACGCCACCATCTTGATCTCGGCGTCTGGGTCGAAATCCACCAACCGCACCGTCGGAGCTTCATCAATTGGCAGGTCGGCCGGCAGCAGGTAGTCGACCACGCTCTCCATCGACTCTTGGACGTCGCCCATATATCGACTCCACGCCACCCCTCGGTCCTCTAGATCCACCCGCTTCAAGAAGGAAGGGATGACCTTGCGCAGCTCGGTCAACATCAATTCGGCATAGGCCTGCACTTCCGGTAGTTCGTGGGCCCGCATTCGAAGCAGCAGCAGTTCGTAGGATTGGCCGGTGCCGTAGATGCCCACGTTGGACACGGTTGCCGCGGGCAGCACCCCCCGAACTGCATCCAGGGCCTTGGCCCGGATCGCCTGGCGATAGGCAAAGTCGGAGGAGTCCGAGTCCCTGGGGGTGTGCTCGCGGTAGAAGTCGGTCATGGCAGGCAGGAGTTGGCCGTAGGCCTCGAACATTCGGTCCATGTCGCTCACGTAGCGGCCCGACAGAGGAGACTCCCCAACCTGGGGATCGCGGTAGTAGCGATAGCGGCCGCCGATCCGAGCGAGATAGTCGATATACCGCGTGGACTGCTCCAGATATGACATAAGCCGGCCCCACTCCAACACCTTGGTCAAGATGTTGGAGGCCTGCTCGCAGGCCAAGTGGACGCCACCCAGCTGGGCAACCGAATCGTCCCCATATTCAAAGAAAACCCGGTCGTATAGCTCCTCGGCTCGGCGCAACCCCACGGTGGCGTCGATACTCACGTCACCACTGATGTCCAGTTCGCCGACAAACTCGTCCAAGAACAGCCGACGCAGCGACTTGGCCGAACGGCTATAGCGGGCAAACAGTGCCCCCTTGACCACCTCGGGCAGGTTGACGAGGGCGAACACCGGCTGATCCAGGTTGGTGAAGTACCGGCGGAGGATGTCCGCCTCTTCATTGGTGAACTGTTCAGCGACGTACTGAGTCATTGCAGGCTAGCGACGAACTATGTCGCTGAAGGGCCATTGCAGGTTGGCGACGTATTGACTCATTGCAGGCTTTGAGTCAACTCATCGGCAGCCCGGTTCGTGGCGCCAGGATCCAACCACAGATCGGCCACCGTCATGGCCATGATCTTCGCTCCGTCGAGCACCGCCTGGTCGCCGCTTTCCGATTCGGCGTAGTGGGCGAACTCCGGGGTGTGAATGGCCACATTGTCCGGGGCCACCTTGATCATGGGATGGATCGACGGCACTGCGTAGCTCACATTTCCCATATCGGTGCTGCCCACGACAGCGGCCGACGACTTGGGCTCGCGAGCGATCCGCCCCATCGACGCGGCGTTGCGGGCATAAAGGTCCAGCAGCACCTGGTTGTCGATCAAGTCGGCGAAGATCGGCGATTCGCGACGGCACTCAATGTCCACACCGGCAGCCGCCGCACCTGCTTCGAGGCAGGCCACCACCCGCTCTTTCAACTCGGCCAGGCTGTCCAGCTTCGGAGAGCGGACGTACCACTCTGCGGCGACATCGTGAGGAACGATGTTCGGCTTGTCCCCAGCCCGGGTGAAGATCCCGTGGATGCGTTCATCGGGCCGTATGTGCTGGCGAAGGGCAGCCACGTTCATGTACCCCAGCACCGCACCGTCGAGGGCATTTCTACCCAGGTGGGGCGACGCGGAGGCGTGGGATGGCTGACCGGCGTACGTCACTACTAGCTGCTCCACGGCGATGGTGTTCATGCGGACGAGTTCGTGATTGGCGGGGTGTACCATCATGGCTGCGTTGATGCCGTCAAAAGCGCCTCTCTCCAGCATGTATTGCTTGCCGCCGCCGCCCTCCTCCGCAGGGGTGCCGATAATGCTGATGCGTCCCCCAAGCTCGTCGGCCAGGACGGCCGCGGCCAATCCGGCACCCAGTCCCGCGGCTGCGATCACGTTGTGGCCGCATGCATGGCCGATCTCTGGCAAAGCGTCGTATTCGCAAATCACCGCAACATGAGGGCCAGCGCCGCCCGCTCTGGCGACGAATGCCGTGTCTAGGTCGAATGCCGACCGCTCCACTTCGAGCCCCTCGTCCTCTAAGACAGAGCAGAGCAGATCGTGGGCGGTGTGTTCCTCGAAACACAATTCGGGGTTCTCATGGATCTGGTGGGAGACGCTGAGTAGTCGAGATGCCCGGGCATCAACCTCTGAAGCCATCTGCTGCTTGGCCACATCGGGAGTCACGGGGCGAATGCTACTTGTCCCGTCGTGGATTGTCGCGGTAATGCAGTCCTCAGTCACACCACAACAATGAGTGCGGCTGGTTCCACTCGGACCGACAAGTTAGAAGCCTTTTGCACTGGCTGTCCGTCCAGCTCCACCATCAGCGGCCGCTCAAGCTCCACTTGGAAAGCGCCGGTGCGGCGATACCGAATCTGGGGATGGGGCAGGTGGTCTCCGGTGCCCACCCGGCGTAGGGCTCGCAGTCGGTCTCGGACCGATAGACGGCCATGGGAGACGTCTAGCAATCCGTCTCCTGGATGGGCCTTAGGTCCAAGATTCCAGCTTCCCCACCACGCCGCGTTCATGGCCACCAGCGCCTCACCAGCCCACCCCTTCCGCCGAGCCGCGAGATGGGCGCAGAACCAAAACAGACGCCCATCCAGCAATACTGCTCCGAGGTCCACTGCGAACCTCCACGCTTCAGGTGAGCGAATGGCCTCGGCATCACCCCTTCCTCCGAGGGTGCGGCACAGATCACCTCCCAACAACCCCAGCTCGGGCAGCGGATGACTGGCCCGACGGGCATCTTCGATCACTGACCGGGCCTCGGCGTCGCTGCTCACCAACACTCCGTCAGCGCCCAGACCTCCGGATTCGCCCCAATCCTCACCCTGCTGTATGGGCATTGGCTTCTACCTCTTCGGCTGCCTGACGCCGTTGTCGGCGGTCTCGCAACCAGCCGATTCCTATTGCAGCCTCATAGAACAGGTACATGGGCACCGACAGCACCATGAGTGTGAACGGGTCTCCGCTAGGAGTAATCACTGCAACCAGGGCAACAATGCCCACAATGGCGAATCGCCTCCCTCGTATCAGCTGTCGGTAGTGGATGATTCCGGCCTTCTGCAAGAACACCAGCAGGATGGGGAACTCGAAGCCGATTCCGAACGCCGCCATCATCTTGATGACGAACGACAAGTATTTGGCGGGCGAGAAGCCGGTCACCAAGTCTTCACCGCCGATGGAGGCCAAGAAATTAAGCGCCCGAGGGATGCTCCAATACGCGAGGCCAGCGCCCAAGGCAAAGAGCAGGGCTCCTATCACGGTGAAAGCGGCCGCGTGGCGGCGCTCGCGGGGATACAGGCCAGGCTGCACGAACCTCCACACCTGCCAGAGCACCACCGGGATTGCCAGGGTCAGCCCTCCGTAGCCCGCCACGGTCAAACGCACCGAGAACGGCTCCAGCGGGTCGAGCACCAACAGCTCGCAGCCACCGAAGAGGTTTTGGCGGGTAGCTTCTTCGGTCACCGCTTCTTCGGGAACCACATCGCAATAGGGCTGGACCAACCGGTCCAAGATCTGAGGGTAGAACACCCAGCACACCACAGCGCCGGCCACCACGGCCAAAATGCTCTTGATGAGCCGTGATCGCAACTCGACCAGGTGCCCCATCAAAGGCATGGTTCCATCGCTGGACCGGAGGCGGCCCTCCCCCTGGTCACTCACTGGCTGCTTGGCGGTGGGTCGGAGGTCTGTTCAGTCTGTGTCTTCGACTCCTCGTTCCCCGGACTGCTTCCCTGCCTGCTCTGTTCAACGGCAAGCTGGCCGCGTTGGCGGGCTTCAGCCTCTATGGGCTCGTCCAGGGCATTTTGCAGTTCCTGCTGAAACCCAGTGGAGATCTTTCGGACCTGACGAAGGACGTTCCCGATCTGGCGAGCTGCGCCCGGCAATTTCTCCGGTCCCAGCACAACCAGGGCTACCACCACGATCACCGCGATCTCAGCCCATCCGAGGTTGCCCACACCGAGAGGCTACCGCTACCTATACTCCGCGAGGCTGCTCAAGGTTTGATTGATGGCCCCAAGGATTCCCGCTCTACTCATACCCCCAATTGGATTCGCCCATCGGGGGGCTCGAGCCCACGAACAGGAAAACACGCTGGCCGCGTTCAGCCGGGCATTGGAAATGGGGGCCACCGGCTTGGAGAGCGATGTCTGGGTGACCGCCGATGGGCAGGTCGTGCTTGACCATGACGGTGTTGTCCGGATGGGCCGCTGGCAACGGAAACGGCCCATTCCCGATTGTCGGCGAGACGAACTTCCCGACCACATTCCCAGCCTGGCCGAGCTCTACAGCAAGTGCGGCGGAGGTTTCGAGCTGTCCCTCGACCTGAAAGATCCTGACGCGGCCCCCGCGGTGGTCGCCAGTGTGGACGAGGCCGCAGCCCGCACCGGGCTTCCACTTCGTCAGCGACTATGGCTGTGCCACCCCGACGTGAACACCCTGGTCGAACTGCGAAACCTTTGGCCCGATGTGCGCCTGTGCAATTCCACCCGGCTGAGTCGTATGGACGGCGGGCCGGAGCGACGCGCCGCAGTGCTGGCCGAGGCCGCCATCGACTCGGTGAACCTCCATCAGACCGACTGGACCGGTGGCCTGGTAACCCTCTTCCACCGGTTTGGAGTCCTCTGCTTCGGCTGGGATGCCCAACAACCCCGAGTGCTCAGAGAGCTGCTGGACATGGGTATCGACGCGGTGTACAGCGACCATGTCGACCGTATGAGAGAGGCGCTGACAAGCTGGTACCCTGAGAGTCGATGAGCGAGCAAGCCGCATCTGCCAAGGCCCTGGTCGCTCAAAACAAAGATCCCATTGCCCTCGCCGACGTCACCGCCAAGTTCGGCAACGGCCACGTCGCCCTCACTGACGTCACCTGCCAATTCGAGCATGGGACGTCCACCGCTCTGATCGGGCCAAATGGCTCGGGCAAGACCACCTTGCTCCGAATGATGTGCGGCCTCGCCCCGCCAACCCAAGGGACCATCTACCCAGAACCCTCCAAGAAGATATTCGCTCTAGTGGCTCAGCAGCACGGACAGCGGGGGTGGATGCCATTGACCGTTTCCAACGTGCTGCGCATGTCCCGTTTCCGCGACCGAGGTTTGATCAAGCGTTTGGGAGCAGCAGATCGGGTACTGATCGAGAATGCGGCCGAACGCCTCGAGGTATCCGATTTGGGCAATCGCCAGTTCGGAGAGCTGTCGGGAGGCCAGCGCCGGCGGGTAATGGTGGCCCAGGCCTTGGCACACAACGCCGATGTGCTGTTGATGGACGAGCCCATTACCGGCTTGGATATACCCAGCCAGGAGACGATCCTTCGCATCGTTGATGAGGAACGCAGGCGGGGTCGAATCGTGGTTATCTCCACCCATCACATGGACGAGGCCGAACTTTGCGACCAGGTGATTCTCTTGGCCAATCGGATAGTCGCGTTGGGCACGCCCGGTGAGGTTCTCACCAACAAGAACTTGCAAGAGGCCTTTGGCCTTCGCATGGCCCACGGCGACAGAGAAGACTGTGTATTCCACGGCGAGCACGACGACCACACCGATGGGGTAATCC
>JAPPKI010000119.1 GCA_028820035.1 bacterium
AGTTCACCGTCAAACCCAGAGCATCGTCATAGGTCTGCTCGGCCTGGGCCACCTGGTTCGCCGTCGGCCACTCCAAGAAGTAGGCCACGTTCAACTCGTCGAGCATCATCTCCTCGGGAGCAGCAGGGGCCTCGGGGGCCTCCGGAGCCTCAGTGGCCTCGGGAGCAGCAGCTTCGTCGGGGGCAGCATCGTCGTCGTCATTGCCGCAGGCTGCAACAATCAACCCCATCACCATGAGTAATGCCAGTAGTCGCTTCATATTGGTTCCTCCATCTAGATGGATGTTTCTTGCCTCATATCAAGGCCTTGAGCCAACCGCCCACGCGGTTGCACACCTGGTCGACCCGGCTCAGCAGGTCGTCGATCACTTCAGCGTCGGCCACCAGCGGTGGCGAGATCATCAACATGGCGGCACCGCGGGAGTCTGGGCGCACCAGCACCCGCGCCTCCCTCACGAACCGCTCCAGCGCTCCGCCGGGCAACAACGACGCGAACTCGGCCTCGGTCAGGTCGGTACCAGAGTCCCGGTCCCGCATCAGCTCCACGGCGTAGAAGTAGCCCGTGCCCCTGACGTCCTTCACGCAGGCGTGGGCCGCCATCAGATCTCGCAGCCCGGCCGCCAGGCGGTCCTCGTAGAGCAACACGTTGGCCAAGACATTTTCGTCGCGCAGTGCCGTCATGTTGGCGGTGGCGACGGCGGTGGATACGGGATGGCCGCCGAAGGTGGATCCGTGGACGTACATGGCCAGGGAGGAGTCCCATACCCGCTCCACCAGCGGGCTCTTGACGACGAGGCCGCCCAACGGCACATAGGCGCTGGTGACACCCTTGGCAAAGGTGATCAAGTCGGGTTCGGCACCGAAGCGCTCGCTGCCGAACCAATGGCCGAGACGGCCGAACGAGTTGATCACCTCATCGGCGCACAGCAGCACGCCATGGGCGTCGCAGATGCGACGCAGCTCCCGCCAGTAGCCCTCCGGGGGCACCAGGGCGCCGCGGCCGTTTTGAACCGGCTCGGCGATAACCATGGCCACGGACTCTGGGCCCTCGGCCACAATCGCCTCTTCAATAGCGGTCACACAAGGCAGCTCAGCGGCCGATTGACCTGGCTCGAGTTGGCAGCCCAGCGTGTTGGGTACGTGTCGCACCGGTCCGGCCAGCATGGGCAGGAACGGATCTCGCAGATTGGGAATGCCGGTCAAGGCCAGGGCGCCCAGCGAGGTGCCGTGGTAGGCCCAGCTGCGGGCGATCACCTTGTGGCGCTGCTCTTCGCCGTTGGCCAAGTGATAGCAGCGGGCGAATTTGAGGGCCGACTCCACCGCCTCCGAGCCGGAATTCACAAAGAACACTCGGTCGAGGTCGCCGGGGGCCACGGCGGCAATCATCGATGCCGCTTCAATGGAAGAAGGGTGGGCAAAGCCCCAGTTGGAGTAGAACGCCAGCTTGTCCATCTGCTTGGCCGCCGCCGCGGTGAGGTCGCTTCGACCGTGGCCGAGATTGGTGCAGAACAAGCCGGCGAGACCATCGAGGTACTGGTTGCCGTCGGTGTCCCACACGTAGCAGCCCTCGCCTCGATCGATCACCACCAGACCGTCCGACATCCAGGCGTCGCCCCGCGTGAAGTGGGGAACGAGGTGGCGTTGAGCCCGCTCGCGGTCACCAAGCATCTACCCCTCCCCCCTGAAGCCATGGAGCTACGTGGGTTAGACGCTATACAAATAAGTTAGAGAGTGCAATAGGCTTGCAAGAAGTTCTAATTGTTTTGTTATGGGCTATGGCTCACTCCATCAGGGCGCGAGCCTCGGCCACGATCTTGTCGGTGTTGGGCAGCAGCACCTTTTCCAGGTCGGCGTTGAACGGCATATGGGTGTGGGGCGTGGTCACCCGGGCAATGGGGGCTTGGAGACTCCAGAACCCGTGTTGGGCCACCACCGCCGAGATCTCCGACGCCACCGATCCCATCTCGTGGGCGGGATCGGCGATCAGCAGCCGGCCGGTCTTGGCTACCGACTCAAGGATGGTGTCGGTGTCCATCGGCACGATCGAGCGCAGGTCGATCACCTCCGCTGAGACTCCCTCGGAGGCGAGCTGTTCGGCGGCAGCGAGGCCGAGGGTGATCGCCCCGGCCACTGTCACCACGGTCACGTCGGTGCCCTCGCGCCGCACCGCGGCCTGGCCTAGGGGCACGATCAGCTCGCCGTCGGGCACTTCGCTGCTTTGACCCCACAGGCTCCGGTCCTCGAAGGTGATGACCGGGTTGTCGTCGCGGATCGCCGCCTTGAGCATCCCCTTGGCGTCATGAGGCGTCGCGGGGGCGATGAGCTTGAGCCCGGGAATGGTCATCAGCGTGGCGTAGGGGCGGTCGGAGTGCTGGGCAGCATTCGAGACCCCGTACATCATCGGGGCCCGCAGCGTGATGGGCAGTCGGGCCTGGCCGCCGTAGGTGTAGGTGGACTTGGCGATGATGGAGACGATCTGGTCGAAGGCCACGTACATGAAGGGGGCGATCAGCATGTGGACGATCGGCCTCATTCCAACCATGGCCGCGCCGGCGCCGGCACCCACGAAGCCAGCCTCGGAAATCGGCGTGTTGCGAACCCGCTCGGTGCCGAACTTCTCCACTAGTCCGGTGCAGTCGCCCATCATGTTCCAGGCCACGTCCTCGCCCATGATGAAGACGCTCTCGTCACGCTCCATCTCCTCGGTCATCGCTTCGGTAACCGCTTGTATGTAAGACACGGTACGCATGATGGATTCCTCCTGCGATCAGCCCGCGCTGGGGGAGAAGAGATGGGTGAAGGCGGCTTCGGGCGGGGGTGCCGGGCTCTGCCGGGCGAACTCGATAGCGGCCACGATCTCCTCGCTGACGGCGGCGTCGAGATCGTCGATCTGCTGCTCGTCGAACCCCCGCTCGATTAGCACTTGGTGGAACAGCGCCAGGGGGTCGCGCTCGGTGCGCCAGTACTCCACTTCCTCAGACGACCGGTAGTGCTCAGGCAGCCGGCCCACGGCGTGGTTCTCAAACCGATAGGTCTTGGTTTCCACCAGGGAGGGGCCATCCCCCCGGCGAGCCCGATCCACTGCTTCACTGACCGCCTCGAATACGGCCAGCACGTCTTGGCCGTCGACGGTCACGCCAGGCATGTCGTAGCCCACGGCCCGGATCGAAATGTCCTCCACTGAGATGGCGTCTTTGGCGGAAGTGAGCTCGCCGTAGCCGTTGTTCTCGCACACGTACACCACTGGGAGCTTCCAGATGGCGGCCAGGTTCAACGACTCGTGGAACGTGCCCTGATTCGATGCGCCGTCGCCGAAGAAGCACAGGCTCACGTTGTCGTCGCCCCGCATCTTGTAGGCCAACGCCGCGCCGGTGGCCACCGGGAGTCCGGAACCGACGATTGACGTCTCGCCAAGGCTTCCGATGCTGAAGTCTGACAGGTGCATCGACCCGCCCTTGCCCTGGTTCACGCCGGTCTCCTTGCCCATCAGCTCAGCCAGCAGCCGATCGAGCTGAGCGCCCTTGCCGATCGGATGCCCATGGGAGCGATGAGTCCCGACCATCGAGTCATGGATGCGCAGCGCATTTCTTGTCTTTAATATTGACGACTCCTGGCCAGTAGAGGTGTGGAACGCGCCATATAACTCCCCGGCCAGCAGCAGCTCCTTGGTGGTGTCCTCGAATTTTCGGATACGGGACATCCGCCGATACATCTCCCGTAAGAGATCGTCATCGACTGTGATCATCGGCTCACCCTTCTCTGTGGAAACGCCCTGCCGATGGTATTCGGAACCGCGGATGATGATGGCTAGTCTCCACAACAACATGGCTACCGAGGTGCGGCTCCCCCAGTGGAGCATGGGAATGGAAGAGGGCCAAGTGGTCACGTGGCACAAGCAGGTGGGTGACGAGGTGGCCGTCGACGAGCCCTTAGTGGAGATCGAGGCGGAGAAGACCACCGACGACGTGCTCGCCCCCGTAGCCGGGACCATCCTCGAGATCCTCGTCTCCGAAGGAGCAACAGTGCCGGTGCTCACGGTATTGGCGCTGATCGGCGAACCCGGCGAGGCGGTAGCCAGCCCAGCGCCGGACCGGCCCTCGGTGCAGATCACCCCGGTAGCCCGGCGCACGGCCAAGGAATTTGGGGTCGATCTCGGGGCAATCACCGGCACCGGCCCGGGCGGGCGCATCACCGAGTATGAGGTGATCAGCCACTCCAGCGACACCCCTGCCGATGCGGTGGGAGAGCGAGCTCCGAGCCCGACCACCACCGTGCCACTGACCGGCATGCGGAGGATCATCGCCTCGCGGATGCACGAGAGCATCCAGTCGATGGCCCAGCTCACCCTGACCCGCCGAATCGACGCCACCGAGCTGATCGCTCTTCAGCAGGCATTGAAAGCCGATGGCGCTGACGTTTCGGTGACCGACTTGGTGCTCAAGGCGGTCACCGTCGCCCTGGCAGAACACCCGGCTCTCAACGCCACCCTCGAAGACGACGTGATCACCCAGCATGCCCGAATCGACCTCGGCGTGGCCGTGGCGCTCGACGACGGTCTCATCGTGCCGGTGGTGCGCGACGCCGCCGCCAATTCACTGACCGAACTCTCAGCTGAAGTGCGCGAACTAGCCGAGAGAGTGCGCACCAAGACGGCCAAGCCCACCGAGATCACCGGCAGCACGTTCACGGTCACAAATCTGGGGGCTTATGGCATCGACGGATTCACGCCGATCATCAACCCGCCCGAGGTGGCCATACTCGGGGTGGGGCAGGCCGTGGAGGTGCCGGTCCGCGACGGCGACGAGGTGGCCTGGCGCCAGATGATCACCTTCAGCCTCACCATCGACCACCGCGCCGTGGACGGAGCCCCCGGCGCTCAATTTCTCCAGTCCCTGGCAGAGATCATCGCCGATCCGACCGCACTCAACGACTGAGCGCCACTGGAATTCTCGGCGCGAGGTCCCCGGCACCGCATTCAATCGCTCGGAGACGTTCAATCACCAGGCCCAGTCGAATCCTGCACCCCATCCGCCGGATACATCAGCGCGTGGAACGAAGCAGGGTTTTGCGGATGGTGGTGGTATCCTGAGTGCCTCGCCGAAAATTTCGGTAGTCGAGTTCGCAGTCAGGGTTTCGTCTCTGGCCATGTGTCGAACATCCGACACTGCGTTGCTGCCACGCCAACCACTTCAGGCATCAGCAATTCCCTGAGTGCTCGCCACGCGCGGGCGAGGAGCCCAATGTCCACCACCTTCGCCCAGCTGGGCGTGCCTGACTCCCTATGCCGCGCGCTTGAGCGCAACGGCATTCACAAGCCCTTCGAAATCCAGGCCGCCACCATCGCCGACGCGCTCGATGGCCAGGACATCTGTGGCCGAGCGCCTACAGGGTCGGGAAAGACGCTGGCCTTCGGCATCCCCCTAGTGGTCAACACCAGTCAAGCCAATCCCAAGAGGCCGCGAGCGCTGATATTGGCCCCGACCCGCGAGCTCGCCGATCAGATCGCAGTAGAGCTGCGAACTTTCGCCGCCCAGACTCGGGTGGGAGTGGTCTATGGCGGCGTCTCATACGGCAACCAAATCAAGAGACTCAAACAGGGCGTCGACATCCTGGTCGCCTGCCCTGGGCGGCTCGAAGACCTGATCGGCCAAAACGCAGTGAACCTCTGTGAAGTGGATCAAGTGGTCATAGACGAAGCCGACCGTATGGCCGATATGGGATTCCTGCCCTCCGTTCGGCGCATTCTCGATCAAACCGCCGACCGTCCCCAGACTCTCCTGTTTTCGGCAACCCTCGATGGAGACGTGGCCAAGCTCACCCGCGACTACCAGCACAATCCGGCCACCCATGAGATCGGTGACACCAGACCAGACGTCACCGCGGTCGACCACCGGTTCCTTACAGTAGACAAAACCGAGCGGATTGGCGTCTGTGTGGATGTGATCACTGCCACAGGGTCGACGATCTTGTTCTGTCGCACCCGGCACGGGTCGGACCGTCTGGCCCGCCAGCTCACCCAACGCGGAATCAATGCTGCCGCGATACACGGGGGCCATGCCCAGAATCGGCGGACGCGCACCCTCCAGCAGTTCATCGACGGCCGGATTGAGGCCCTCGTTGCGACCGATGTTGCCGCTCGCGGCATCCATGTGGACGAAGTGGCGTCGGTGATCCACTTCGACCCGCCGGAAGACCACAAGGCATACCTGCACCGCTCGGGTCGCACAGCTCGCGCTGGCCAGAGCGGCCTGGTGGTGTCTCTGATCCAGTCTGATCAGGTAGGCGACACCAAGAGGATGCAGCGGCAACTCGGCCTGGAGCAGCCCATCACCAGCCCCAATCGCCTGAGCCTCGACACGGTTCGGACTAATCGCCCAAAGCAACAAGTCCCCGACGCTCCAAATCGCAACGGCCAAAAACCAGCGGGCCAGTCACGTAACCACCGCGGGCGATCCAACTCCAACAGCGACAACCGCAACGGCCACAAACCAACGGGCCGGCGTCAGGACAAACGGAAACGGTCCAACACCAACTCCAACCGCAACGGCCACAGTCCGACGGGCCGGCGTCAGGACCGCCCACAGGGTCAAAACCGGAACAAGGCGAGCAGAACACGCGCGAAGTAGCGGTGCTTCACGCACCGTCATAACCAGGAGCAACTCCCCGCCTGGCGGCCAACGAACCGGTTGGGCGACCGAGGTCAATGGGTTCAACACGGCTCCGAAAGTCACGGTGGAATAGGAGTTAAGCGCCGGTAGCGTGGGGGCAGTGGCCGAGAACGCCGTCGGGCGGCTGAAGAAGGACGACGGCGGAGTCGTAGGCGGTCCTTGGATCGAAACCGGGCCCAAAGGACGCGGCCTAGGCGCGGCCCGGGCCTTACTCGCCGGAGTTCTGCTCATCATGGTGGGCAACGGCTTGCAGGGTGTGCTGCTGGGGGTGCGAACCGAATCGGAAGGATTTGGCCTGGCCGTCAGCGGCATCGTCATGGGCTGCTATTTCCTGGGCTTTATGATCGGCACTCGCCTGGCCGAGCACTTCCTGGCCGCAGTGGGCCACATCCGGGTGTTCGCCGCATTGGCCTCGATGGCCTCCGGCGTATCGATATTGCACCTGCTGTGGATCAACCCCACCGCTTGGGGGCTGCTGAGAATGGTGTTCGGTTTGTGCATCGCCGGGGTGTATGTGGTGGTGGAATCGTGGCTCAACGACATGGCCACCAACGCCACCCGGGGTCGGCTGTTGTCGATGTACATGGTGTCGTCGATGGGCGGGCTCACCTTGGGCCAACTGCTCTTGAACGGCGCTGACCCCTTCGGTTTCGAGCTGTTCGTGATCTCCTCGGTGCTTATCTCCGCCGCGCTGGTCCCCATCACCCTGTCGGCCACCAGCGCACCCCCGCTTGTGGTGCCCGAGTCGCTGTCACTGCGCCAGCTCATCTCCCTGGCCCCCACCGGGGTGCTCACCGCGTTTTGCGCGGGCATCAGCCACGGCACGCTGTTGGGAGTGGGCGCGGTATACGCCGCCTATGAGGGATTGCCCACGTCACGGATTGCGCTGTTTCTGGTGGCCGCCACCGCGGGAGCAATCGCCTTCCAATGGCCGCTGGGCTCGCTGTCGGACCGGATGTCGCGCCGGGCAGTGATCTTCACGGTGGCTGCCGCGGCTGCGGCTATTGCGGGGATCATGCCCTTGATCGAGCCGGGATCGGCAGTGTCTCTGGTGCTCATGTTCTGCTTCGGCGGCGCCACCTTCCCCCTCTACTCGCTGGGCATCGCCCTCGCCGGTGATTGGGTGCCGTCGTCGCAGCTGAACGGGGCCAGCGCCGCGCTGGTGCGAACCTCGGGGGTGGGCGCGGTGATCGGCCCGGTCGTCGGGGGCATGGTCATGGCCTTGACCGCGCCTTGGACGTTTTTCTTGGTGCTGGTAGGGGCCCACGCCGTGGTGGTGGCCTACACCGGGTGGCGGATCGTGGCCCGAGACGGCATCCCCGTGGCCCAACAGGGCGAGTGCGTGCCGTGGCCCATGCGGGCGTCGGCCATGGCCGTGAACCTGCTGCGCCGCCCGCCAATACCCTTCTCACGAAACGGCGGATCTGGCCCGGGCAAGGCCGTTTGAGCATTTGCCTATAGCACGTTTCATATAATTTCCCTATATTCCATGTATGCCCACAGTGGGGATGGATGCTGAAGCGGCCTTTGGACTGGCTTTCGACTACCTGGCCGCCGCTGACGAGATCGACCGGCGGCGCCAGCGTTGGGCCGCGGTGGTGGCCGAGGTGGAGTATTGGCTGGGGGGTGAGCAGTACCCGGTGGAGCTGTCGTTGGGCGGGATCGCCCAGCAGCTTCGGATCGACTCGGGGGACATCTCCCAGAGAGCCCAGATGATCCTGCTCGGCCCCGAGGGGTTGAATCTGGCTTTGTGGGCCATCGAGGTTCTGCGCAACACCCCTGAAGCATGGGGCGGCGACCACATCGTGTCGCGGGGCGACTTGGAGGGCTTCGTCACCCGAACCGACGAGCTGGGGGAGGCGTCCCGGATTCTGCTCACCAACCCCAGCCTGTTCACCATGGTGGACACGGCCCGCAACAACCGCGACTACCTGTCCGATCCCACCGAGGGGTTCGCGGCCAGCGGCGGGGACGGGCGTATCAGCCTGGAGGACCTCGACGCCTTCGAGGCCAAGATGTCGGCCTACACCACGCTGCTGCCCTACTTGGCGGCCATCGACACCGCGGCCCAGGGCGATCCCACCAAGGCCGACCGGTTTCTGTCGAAGGCCGACTTCGAGGCCATCGTGGCTGACGCGAGCCTGCCGCCTGAGGTGCGGGAGGCGGCTGCCGCGGTAATCGCCCACGGGGCCTACCACCGAAAGGACGGGTTCGGCTGGGACGACGTGGGGTTCTGGGCCATGGAGGTCGCCGGCGTGCTGCCGGTGGTGGGCGAGATCGTG
>JAPPKI010000220.1 GCA_028820035.1 bacterium
GAGCTGACCGAGAACGGGCTGCACGGGGCCACCACCACATGGACCATGTCGCCGTCGTGGTAGCGGTCGATGACCCGCTCGGTGGAGGCCATGATGGAGTCCAGGTCTTCCACCACATGGTCGGGAGGCAGCCCGCCTTGGGATTCGCCCAGATCCATGGAGCCCCGGCTGAGGTGCAGGCGGATGCCAACCGCCGAGGCCGCCTCAACGATGGCGTCGAACACCGCGTCGTCGCCGTGGGGCACCAAGTAGTGATGGTCGGAGGCGGAAGTACACCCGGTGGCGGCCAACTCGCCAAGCCCTACTAGCGCGGCGGCGGCCACGTCGTCCACTGACAGCCGCCCCCACACCGGGTACAGCTCCACCAGCCAGTTGAACAGGTCACAGCCCACCGCCCGCCCTCGGGTCATCCACTGATAGAGGTGATGGTGGGTGTTGGCCAGCCCGGCGGTGATGATGTCGCCGTCCACGTCCACCACCACATCTCCCGGCTGGGTTTCAACGGTGCCGACCTCGGTGATCACACCGTCGGCGATGGCAATGTCGCCGGGCCAGCGGGCCCCCCGCAGCACCGTGCGGGCGCTCATCGCTGCGCTCCGGTGAACAGCACCGCGGGGGAAGCGTCGGCGGGCAGATCGTCGCATAGCAAACCGGCCAGGCCGGCTGAGCCGGTGGGGCTGACGTTGATGCCGGTGGCCTCCTGCCCCACCTCGCAGGCCTCGGTCACCACCGGCTCGGGCACCACCACCGGATGGCCGCCGGTGGACACCATGGCCTCGGTGACCGCAGCCCAGTCGTAGGTCTCGTCGTCGAGGATGCCGGTGGCGGCAGAGGCCGGGGTCGGCGTCCATGGCCACATGACGGCGGCGCGCTGCTTTCGGGCCTCGTTCAGCCCACCCAACTCGTTGGTGCGCTCCCACGCCCGGGCCAGCGGGGCGCATCCCTCGGTCTGCACCGCTATCAGCGCGGCTTGGGATCGGCCGATGGCCAGTCCTTGGGCCACCGATGCGGCCAGCGCGCCCCCGCCTACTTGGACGTACACCCGATCGATGTCCGGGGCCTGTTCGGCCAGCTCATAGCCCAGGGTGCGGCCCCCGTCGATGGTGTAGCCGTTGTCGGGCCCCTGGCAGCCGAAGGGAACGGCCCCCGCGCTCACCGCCTCCCGGAAGCGGTGGTAGGAGGGGTCGCCGTCTTCTCCATCGATTCGGGGACAGATCTCCACTGTCGCGCCCAATTCCTGCAAACGGTCAACCACGGCTTCTTCCGCAAAAGTGGGCACATAAACGGTGAGCGGCCACCGCTCGGCGGCAGCCACCACCGCGGCGGCCACCGCAGCATTGCCGCAAGAGGCGATAGCCAGCGGGGGCCGGTCGGCGGCAGCACCGGCCCGGCGTTCTCGCACCAGCAAGTGCAACATCAGGCCAAACGTGTGCCGCGCCTTGTGCGACCCCGACACGTTGTCGGTCTCGTCCTTAAAGGTGGCTGTGATACGCCGCCTCACGGCGGACCGAACTGGCGTATCAGCGCGATTCGGCAAGGCATCAATCGTGTATGGCGCGCAGGGAGTAACCAGGAAGCCATGTCCGTCCACCCCTGCCACGGCGGCATCAAGCTGGCCCACCCGGTCCACAAACCACTCGTCGTCCTCGGCCTCAGCCCACGACCGCAGCATCCGCCGATAGCGCACGAACGGCTGCTGGCTCGAGGGGTCCACCGACCACTCCGGCATAGGCAAGCGCAGAACGTGGTCGCCGCCGTCGGCGTCTCTATAACTACAGGCCCAAGCGTTACCCGCCGCGACCGCTCCACACGAGCAAGTCAGGCCTTGGAGCATTACCCGGCGACTCGGGCGTTGAAGTCGGCGATCAGCTCGTCCCAAACCGGCACCAAGTCCCGCAACGCCACCCAGAACGACTGATCGCGGCGGGCGTCGAAGTGGGCCAGATCCACCCCCTGCTGCTCCACCCAGGTGAAATACCCCAGGTTGAACACCCGGTCACGGTCCCGGTCGCTGAGCTTCAGCAAGTGGTCGGTGTCCACGCCGTTGAGCCACCGACCAGCCACCAAATCGGCCTCAGCTGCCCCAAAGTCGCCGCCAAAAGAAGTCTCGATGGTCTTGGCTCGCTCCGAGCCATACAAGGCCGCCCCATCGGTGGCCACGGTCACGATCACATCGTCGGGACCGCAGTCCAGAGCGGCGGCCATCTTGGCCGAGGCCAGCATGTTGCAGATGGACGACAGCCCCAGATCGTCCAGATGGCCGATCACATCGTCGCCCACCCCCCGCTGGGCCAACAGCGCCCGCCCCTCGGGCGACGAGAACAGCACCCCCAGCTCGTCGGTGGCCTGATCCGACACCGCCACCACCACATCGGTGTTGGTCACGTTGTGGATCAGGGGGACGTGCTTGTCGCCGATGCCCTGGATGTTGTGCTCGCCGTAGCCGTTGTACAGCAGCGTGGGGCACTCCAGCGCCTCTACCACTGCGGTGGCCGACCCGTGGCGCTCCTTGAGGGGGTCGCCCGCTCCCAGCGTCCCGGCCGATCCCGAGGCGGCCACGAATCCGGCCAGCCGGGCCGGCGAATGCCCAGCGAGATAGTGCTCGAACACCCGCTCCACCGCGGCGGCGGTGGCGGTCACGTGGCCGAGGTGGTTGCCGTACTCGCAGAACTGGTTGAGGATCACGTTGGCCTCGTCTTGGGCCAGGGCGGCGCAGGCGTCGTAGATCTCCTTCACGTTGCTCTCCGAGCCGGGGGTGCGGATCACATCGGACGGGTCGGAGGTCCACCGGTCCAGCCACTCGAAGCGCTCGGCCGACATGCCCTCGGGCAGCACGGCCACCCCTCGGCAGCCCATGATCTTGGAGATGGCGATGCCGCCCCGGGCGTAGTTGCCGGTAGAGGGCCACACCGCCCGGTTCCGGGTCGGGTCGAACTGGCCGGTGACCAGGCGGGGGGCCAAGCAGCTATAGGCGGCCAGCACCTTGTGGGCGCCGATCATGGGGAACCGGTTGCCCAGCAGCATGACGATGGGCGACTCCACCCCCGACAGCGCAGGCGGGATCACCACGTGTTCGGGCACCGCGGCCCGGCCCGCCCGGGAGGCGTCGTTGAACCAGTTGACCCGCCACAGGTTGGCAACGTCGGCGGCATCAGGGTCGACTCTCGCCAAGGCAGCATCGCCCGCGGGTGGATCGGCCAGCTCGGCGAAGGTCGGCAAGCGAATGCCCACCTCGCGGCATCGCTCGACCGCACGGTCGCGTGCAGTGGTGTTGATTACTTCGGTTTCGAGGCCGAAGCCCTCGGGGATGCTGTCGAATGTGGTCACCGGCAAACCTGCTGATTCGAAATCGTCACAAAGCGGCAGTCAAGTTTCTCGCGACCGCCTGAGCGTTACAGGCTACTCTCTTTGGGTTGGCTAGTAGAGCCGTTCCGAGGAGGGAAACATGGCCAAGAAGTTTTTGCTGAAGCTGCTGGTAGTGGTGGCGACGATCACGTTGGTCGCAGCGGGCTGCGGCAACGACGACGATGATGCGGCACCAGAGCCAGCTCCCACGCAGGCGCCCGCGCCGGCGGAAGAGCCGATGGACGACGAGCCCATGGATGACGAGCCCATGACGGAAGAGCCGATGGACGACGAGCCCATGACGGAAGAGCCGATGGACGACGAGCCCATGGACGACGAGGTCGTCGCTGCCTTCGTCTTTGTGGGGCCTGTGGGAGACGCCGGATGGACGTGGGCCCATGATCAAGGCCGCCGCTACGCGGAAGAGCAGACCGGGGCTACCACATTGTTTGTCGAGAACATTCCCGAGGTCGCTGAGGACTTCCGCTCCGTGGTGGTGGACTTCATAGAGAACGAGGGGGCGGACGTCATTTTCGCCACCTCCTTCGGCTACATGGACCCGATGGAAGAACTGGCCGGCGAGTACCCGGACGTGGTGTTCGAGCACGCCAGCGGGTACAAGATGAACGACACCAATTTCGGCAATTTCTTCGGACGCATGTACCAGCCCCGCTATCTCTCGGGGATGGCGGCTGGCGCCATGACCCAGGCCAACCAGATCGGCTACGTGGCTGCCTTCCCGATTCCTGAAGTGCTGCGAGGGATCAACGCCTTCACTCTGGGGGCGCAGCGGGTGAACCCCGATGTGGAAGTCCACGTCACCTGGACCTTCACCTGGTTCGACCCAGCGGTTGAAGGTGACAGCGCCGCGGCCCTGATCGAGGCCGGAGCCGACGTGATAGCTATGCACCAAGACTCCACTGCGCCCGGCATTGCCGCTCAGGACGCCGGGGCCCGGTGGGTTTCATACAACTCCGACATGAGTGCCTTCGCTCCCGATGCGTTCATCACCGCACCGGTGTGGAACTGGGGGCCGTACTACGCCCGCATCATCGACGCCGTGGCTGCGGGCACCTATTCGCCGGGGGCCTATTGGGGCGGTATGGACGACGAGATCGTCGCCCTGGCCCCGCTGGCCGCTGACGTGCCCGCCGACGTGTCCGCCGAGATCGACGCAGTAGCCGCCTCGATCGTCGACGGCTCGTGGGACGTGTTCACCGGCGAGATCCGGGATCAAGACGGCAACGTGGTGGTGGCCGCAGGCGAGACGCTGGACGATGGCTCCATGCTGGGCATGGGCTACTTCGTCGAGGGTGTCGTCGGCAACGCCGCGCCGTGATCTAGGCCGGGAGCCTCCCGGTTTCCACAGTGGCATCCTCTGGTGCCGACTATGCGGTCTGGCTCCGGGGAATTGAGAAGCAGTTCCCTGGAGTGATCGCTTGCGCCGGGGCCGACCTGCGGGTCCGCCCCGGCACCATTCACGCACTCCTTGGCGAGAATGGCGCGGGCAAGACCACCATGGTCAACGTGCTGGCCGGGGTCTACCGGCCCGACGCCGGCGAGGTGTGGGTGAACGGCCAGCAGCACCAGTTCCAGTCGCCGGCCGACGCCATCGCCGCCGGCGTTGGGATGGTGTACCAGGAGTTCCGGTTGGTGCCCACCCTGACCGTGGCCGAGAACATCGTGCTTGGAGCTGCTCCGGGGCTGCTTCGGACCGCTGAGATCGTGGAGCGGGTGGCCGAGCTGTCGGCGGCGTACGGCATGGCTGCCGATCCCACCCGACCGGTGTGGCAGCTCTCGATGGGAGAGCGCCAGCGGGTGGAGATCCTCAAGTCGTTATGGCGGAACGCCTCGGTGCTGGTGATGGACGAGCCCACCGCGGTGTTGACCCCCGGCGAGGCTGCCGAGTTGGGGTCCACCCTTCGGGCCATGGCCGAGGAGGGTCGCTCGGTCATCTACATCAGCCACAAATTGGATCAGGTGGTGGCCTTCTGCGATGAGGCCACTGTTTTGCGCCAGGGCAAGACCGCGGCCACCGTCGACAACTTGCAAGATGTGGATCTGACCAAGTTGGCCGAGATGATGGTGGGCACATCTGGGGGCGGGAATGTGGATCGCCCTCCCCCCCGAGACAGAGGCCCCGAGGTTCTGTCCTTGCAGAACATCGGTTCCCTCAACGACCGCGGACTGCCGGCGCTGATCGACATCAACATGACCGTTCACTCTGGTGAGATCGTGGGCATCGTCGGAGTATCGGGCAATGGCCAGAAGGAGCTGGCCGAGGTCATCACCGGACTGCGTCGGCCCACTCAGGGCCGGGTCGCACTCAAGGAGCAAGATGTCACCGGGGCGTCGCCCGGAGACCGCTATCGCTTGGGCCTGGCCTATGTGCCCGAAGACCGCCTCGGGGTGGGTTTGGCCCCCAAGATGTCGGTGGTGGACAACGCGGTGGTTCGGTCGTACAAATCCCAGCGACGGGGACTCATGTTGGTAATGGACCGATGCGTCGAGTTCTGCCAAATCTTGGTGGAGCGATTCGGGGTGCGGGTGGGCCGCCTGAATGATCCGATAGCCGGACTGTCGGGCGGCAACCTCCAGCGTCTGCTGCTGGGCCGCGAGCTGGCCGAACAGCCCGCGGTGCTGGTGGCGGCCCAACCCACCCGGGGCTTGGATGTGCAGGGAGTGGCCGCCATCCAAAGCCACTTGGTGGAGCAGCGGGCCAACGGGGTGGGGGTGTTGTTGATCTCAGAGGACCTCGACGAGTTGCAGGCTCTGTCCGACGTTCTGCTGGTGATGTACGAGGGCCGTGTGGTGGGCGAATACCCCCCCGACGTCACCCCGAGATCGATCTTGGGCTCGGCCATGGCCGGGAATCCGCCGACATGATAAGACCAATCTTGGTTCGGCGCGACCGGGTGGTGCCCGCAACCCAGGCAGTGGCCTTTGTGGTCGGCATTGCCGCGGCGCTGGCGCTGGGGTTGATCTTGCTGTGGACATCGGGTCACAACCCGGCCGAGGTGTACGAGCGGATGTTCGACTCCGCGTTCGTGGGCACTGATTCGCTGGCTCGGACTTTGGAGAGGGCCACTCCTCTGGCGCTGACCGGTTTGGCAGTAGCCGTGGCCGGATCGATGGGATTGTGGAACATCGGGGCCGAAGGCCAGATGATGGCCGGTGCCACCGTCGCTACTGGAGTGGCCATGACGGCCGACGGACTGCCTGGTCCGTTGCTGATAGCGGTGATGGTGGTTGCCGGCGTGGCCGGGGGCATGGTGTTGATGCTCGGTCCCGCTCTGGCCCGGTCGCATCTGGGGGTGAGCGAGATCATCACCACGCTGATGCTCGTCTATGTGGCCATCCGGGTGGTGGAGTGGTTGGAAACCGGCCCGTGGAAGGATCCTGCATCTCATGGATTCGCAGTGATCGAGCCGGTGCCCGAGCAGGCATCGCTTCCGGGGCTGTTCGGCCGGGCCAACGTGGGGACGCTCATCGCATTGGGATTGCTGATCGTGTTCTCACTAGCGGTGTCCCGCACTGCGTGGGGATACGAGCTGCGCTTGTCCGGGTCTTCGCCCAACACGGCCCGCTATGCCGGGATCTCCTTGAGCCGTAAGGTGCTGACGGCACTGCTGCTTTCGGGCGGCATCGCCGGATTGGCTGGCGCAGTGCAGCTCACTGGATCGGCCACCCGGCTGGAATCAGGCCTGTCCAACGGGTACGGGTTCGCCGGGATCATCGTGGCCGCATTGGCTCTCATGCGTCCCTCGGGGGTGGCGGTGGCGGCCGTTGTATTCGGCGGGGTGCAGGTGGGCGGACAGAGCATCCAGACCCTGGGTGTGAGTTCGGCCATCTCCGACATCTTGCAGGCCATGATCCTGTTCGGGGCGCTGGTGGCCGCGGTCTTCTTCAATTACCGAGTTCGCTGGACTGGGCCAGCAGGGGAGTCGCTGGTCGATGAGCCCGAAGAAGCCGACATGGCAGCGGAAGGCGCCTGATGTCTGAAGCCGCCCTGGTCGGGTTGTTTGTGGCCACGGTGCAGTTCGCCACGCTGGTGTTCCTCGCCGCGCTGGGCGAGCTGATCGCCGAGCGGGCCGGCGTGCTCAACCTCGGGGTTGAGGGCATGATGGCCATGGGCGCGGTGAGCGGGTTCATGGTGGGTTTGGAAACCGGCAGCCCGTGGGCTGCGTTCTTCGCCGCCGCGGCGGTCGGCGCGTTGGTGGGCGGACTCCACGCCATGGTGAGCGTGGTGTTGGGCGCCGATCAAGTGGTGTCGGGTTTGGCCTTGACCATTGGGGGGCTGGGGTTGGCCGCCTACGTAGGCCGCAACGTGGTGGGGGAACGTCCCGAAACCCAGTTCACCGATCTGGGCATTGCCGGGCTGGCCGACATTCGCTGGTTCGGCGACATCTTCTTCGACCAGCCGCCGGTGGTGTATTTGACTGTGTTGCTGGGTTTGGCGGTGTGGTTTGTGCTGGCCCGCACCCGGCTGGGGCTTGCCCTGCGGGCGGTGGGAGAGTCGGCGCCCACCACCGATGCGGTGGGCCATTCGGTTATGGCACTGCGTGCGGGGGCGGTCATGGTTGGCGGTGCGTTCGCGGGGGCGGCCGGGTCGTTCTTGTCGCTGTACATGGCGCCGGGCTGGACCGAGGGCATGGTGGCGGGCCGGGGCTGGATTGCGGTCGCCCTGGTGATCTTCGGGGCGTGGCGGCCAGGGCGTTTGGCCTTGGGGGCACTGCTGTTCGGCTTCACGCTGGCCCTGCAACCCCGGTTGCAGTCCTTCGACATCGAGTTCTTAGGGGTGCAGGTCAACCGCATCTCGCCGGCGCTGTTGGGCATCCTCCCCTTCGTGCTCACCGTGGTGGTGCTGGTGATCATCAGCTGGCGCTATCGTCACCGCCCCTCACCGGCACCGGCCGCCCTGGGACTGCCGTATCGTCGAGAAGAACGCTGAGTCAATCGTCACCGGCGGGGAGTAGGGTTCCCCGATGGCTGTGAGCACCTCGTCGAGCACGGCGCGCCAGTTCATTCCCTATTTCGTTGTCACCGGCGCGCTGTCTCTGGGCTATGGCTCGGTGTTCACCCTGTTGGCCGAGATCGAAGACGAATACGGGGTAAGCGGATTCGAAATTGGGCTGATCGCGGGTGCAGGCCTCTACGCCGGGGTTATTGCCCAAGTGGGTTTGGCTCGCTTTGCCGACAAAGGCCATATCCGATTGCTGGTTCATGCGGGGATCATCGTGGCCATGGTCTCCATGTTGGGGATGGCGACGGCCAATAATGCCTGGCAATTCATCGTGGCTCGCTTCTTTCTCGGTGCGGGCATTGGGATGGTTGCCCCGGCCGTACGTCGCATTCTCATTACCCGTGATCCTTCCAACATGGGCAAGAACTTGGGCGCGATGAGCGCATTCGACATCAGCGGCTTCGTGCTCGGGCCGCTCGTGGCCGCGTTATTTGCCCACTTCTTCAACCTGCATGCTTCGTTCTGGTTCCTGGCCGCGCTCTATGCCCTGGTGTATGGC
>JAPPKI010000496.1 GCA_028820035.1 bacterium
CCGCCTGGCAGGCCCTCCAACAGCTCCGAGGCCTCTACGACGCCGACGACCACCACGGCGCCCTGCAAGCCCTCGACAACTTCAGCTACCTCTACCAGACCGGCCAACTCCCAGAGTTCCACGACATCGTGAACACCCTCATCGAATGGTCCGACGAGATCCTCAACCGGCACCACACCGGCCGGCCCTCAAACGGGCGAACAGAAGGAACCAACAACCTCCTCCAAGTCCTCAGACGAACAGCCTGTGGCTTCACCAACCCCCACAACTTCCAAGCCCGCGGCCTGCTGATAACCTGACCCCAACCGGTGCCAGCAACCCCCGAATCCCACAAAAACGCGCAGGGCCAAGTATGGGGCATCCTAGGGCCGATGCGACACGTTTTTGTACTCCGTTCCTAGACAGCGCGTAGTTGCGGCAAACGACCGGTGGATGGCTGCCTACCCGCCCAGCCTCCAGTTGCCTGTGCAGTTCTTGGTGGGGTTTGGTAAAGTTGATGGACTGCTCCCCGCCTTCCCGGTTACGCCGGGAATGGCGGGGCATATTCGTCTTGGGAGGCATCTCGGTGACACGTGTCGCTGTGTTCATCGACTACGAGAACACCCGCTTTGGGGCTCGAGAGGTATTCGGTGACCCACAACGTGATCCCTACACATTTGGGTACGTCAAGCCGCTGAGGCTCGCGTTGTTGCTCAAGCAACTTGGTGAGAAGGTCGATCCCGCTCGGGAACTCACCGCGGTCTACGTATACCGGGGCAGGCCAGGCCCCAAGAGCGGCTCGCGGGCACAGGCCGGATCCGCGCGTCAGTTCGACGAGTGGGAGTCCCAACCGCTGGTGTCAGTCAGAAGCCGCCCGCTGCGTTACCAGCCGACGGCATGGTCGCTGGGTAAGCCCACTGCGTGGCGGGCCGAGGAGAAGGGCATTGATGTCCTGATGGCGCTCGACATCGCGATAGGAGCCCGCGACGATAACTACGACATCGCGGTGGTGATGTCTGCCGATTCTGACCTCGCTCCAGCGATAGAGGTTGCCCTCGATGCCGGCAAGCGGGTGGAGACGGCGATGTGGTGGAGTCCAGATCATCCACACCGGAGGATGAGGGTCCCCGTGACCGGACCCCGTTTTTTGGTCCAGGTGTTGTGAGAGTGTTTTCGGGTTGTTTTGTGCCCGTTGGTCTGCGTATTCGGCTGGGGTGAGCATGCCGGGCGCGGAGTGTGGGCGGTAGGTGTATCAAAATAACTTGATATACAAAGAACTATAACTACATTGGCTTGAGTGACCGAAACTCGAGTCGTCAAGCAGCCCGGATTCCGACGACGATGAGTAGAAGACCGAGGCACCCCAAAAAGGACTACGAGAGGGTCATCCGTCAAGCTGAGAGGGCCGGATGGACCGTCGTCAAGAAGCGCAGGCATTACTTTGCTGCGTGTCCAACCGGGGAATGCACGACTACCCTTTCCAGTGCCCCATCATCACCGTTGGGCCTCACCAAGTTCCGCTCGATGCTTCGGAAATGCGAGCACGCCTCATAAGGTACGAAAGGAGCGACCGTTGCCGAACCCAGTTTTGGAAGTGACAATGACCGGGGAACCTGTCTGTCGCAGCGTTGACGGCACGCGCTTGCTCACCGCAGAAGAGTTCGGGGCACTGCTGGAGAGGGTCGCAGACTGCGTTCACGACGAGGTAGACGATGCCTGCGTCTCCGGTCGGGCCGACACCGGGAAGGTCGAAGTGTGGTTCTTGGTGTTGGACGCCCAGACGTTCCACAGCGGGCTCCGGCAGGCGGCGGAGATCATCGAGAAGATCACCCAGGCTGCTGAGCAAGAGACAATTCGGGCGACAAGTGCGCCCGATCCCGCGGCGAAAGGCACACCAAGCCCAGCCGGGTCTGTGATGCTCAGCCAAATGCGCCAGCAGTGCAAAGAACTCGTCGGCACGCTGCCAGTATCGGCATAGGAGGCTCGCCTGACGCGCAAGAACCCGGCCGCTCACCGTCCGGAGAGGTACCGGGCCCCACTTCCTCGGGCTACTGCCCTCGGCACCCTTGATTCTAGGGGTGTCGTTACCTCATGGCCACCTGAGGTTCCCCCGCCAGTGCTGGCTACGACTTCCGGTACATCTCTCCAATGTGGTCGACCTGCCCCTCGGTCAGGTGAAAGGCAGGCTCAGTGCGCCGCAGCGCGTGCTCGATAGCATCCCGCCGATCCTCAGGCTTGATGGGACGTGACACAGTGCTGCGCTCACCTTGCGTCTTCTCTTTCTTCGATTCCATTGGGTGCCTCCTGTTTGTTCATAAACTGCTTCGTTCACGATCTTGATTCCAATCACGGGCGTGGCCCTATCTTCGATTCCTCGCTGTCGCTGTGCCAGCCCAGCAGATCGACCACCACGCGAGCGAGTGCATCAGCAGCAGCCTGGTGGGTCCTGCCCCAATCGTCAGCAGTAAGAATGCTGCTTTCGGTGTCGTGCGACGCTGATAGAACACCGATGACGACATCTTGAGCATTCATAACCGGCATTGCCGCGACCTCGGTGAGCTGCGCATATCGCCTTTGGCGATCCTCGTCGAGGTTGTAGGTGCCGTCATGAGTGGCCGTACCTGTAGCGAGTTGGAACTCGCCCGTATCATATGCCATGCCTGTGACGCCTTCTCGGAGTCTCCATCCTCGCTGGTCCACGTCAGGCTGGTTGGGACGCAGCACAGCGAAGAGTCTTTCTTGCCGATTGTCCCACATGAAGAATCGTAGCTGGCATACCTCGAAGCTGGGGTCGGCCTTCTGGGCATCGGCGAAAATCGCCTGAACTGCCAGTGTCGCCGCGAAGTAGCGGGTCGCATCAAGCGACTCTTGCATCTTGATGCTTAGTCGGTTCTGGCTCTGCTCCTCTGAGATTTCTTTGGAGAGGCGAGCCCTTTGCAATTCCGGGTCTTCAAAGACTGCTGATGCCTTTCCCCAGCCGAATACGCAGACCAATGGGCAGAAAACAACCGGGAGCTATATACGATGCTAACCAAAACGCTGTGACCAAGGGAAACGAAGCACGGAGAAACTGTCACTCACGTCGATACTATGGAAGATATGAGCAAGTCAGATGAACGCAGCAGGCACAGTTTCAAAGCACCTGGACGAGCAGACCGGATCGGCATGTCATTGGCCGACTTCTTCCGTCTCTTTCCCGACGACATCACAGCCGAGGCGCTGTTCGAGGACATCCGCTGGCCGGATGGAACCGTGTGCCCGCACTGCGACGGCAACCGGATCACACGCGTGAAGAACCGCAAGCCGATGCCGCTGAGGTGCAAGGACTGTAGGCGGTTCTTCTCGGTTCGCTACGGGACCGTGATGCAGGACTCCAACTTGGGGTTGCAGACTTGGCTGCTGGCGTTCTACCTGCTGACCACGGGTTTGAAGGGCACGTCCAGCTTGAAGCTGAGAAGGGACTTGGGTGTGACGCAGAAGACGGCGTGGTTCTTGGCCCATAGAATCCGCGAGGCGATGCGCCAGGATGATCCGCTGTTCTCCGGGCCGGTGGAAGCGGACGAGACTTACATCGGGGGCAAGGAGAAGAACAAGCACCGGGACAAGCGCATGAAGGCCGCTGGCGGTCCCGTCGGGAAGGCTATCGTCGCCGGTGTGAAGGACCGGGATACGGGGCAGATCGCCGCCCGCGTGGTCCCCGACACGACATCGGACTCATTGCTCGGCATGGTTCAGGACCACGCCGAGCCGGGGGCGATGGTCTACACCGATGAGGCGAAGGGCTACCTGCCGCTGAGAAGGCACGGCTACGGACATGAGGCGGTCAAGCACTCGGTGTCGGAGTACGTGCGGGACCAAGCACATCCCAATGGCATGGAGTCGTACTGGGCCACGCTGAAGCGCGGCTACCACGGCGTGTACCACTCGATGAGCAAGGAGCACCTTCACCGCTACGTCGATGAGTTCCAGATGCGCCACAATGAGCGCCCGAAAGACACAATCGTCCAGATGGCCGAGTTGATCCGTCGGATGGACGGGCGCAGGCTGACCTACAAGGAGCTGATTGCCGACGGGCCGCGCGCCAGCAGGGATAGGGTGGCGGCGTGACCCCGGAGGATGCGAAGCATCCAGATGACTGGCCCGACGACCCCGACCTGTGGCCCGACATCGAGCCGCTGGACATGGGCTTCAAAGAGGCTGTGGAGAAGATGTTGAAAATGCCGCCGGGGTCTATAGACGCGGCGGACTTGGAGAAGGACTGATTGCCATGCAGTTGAGTCTGATGGAGCGCTCCCAAGATATTGCTGAATCCCCCGACTACTGCCAACAGCAGCTAATCACCTACATAGGCAACAAGAGACAACTGATCGGCCCGATAGCGGAGGCGCTGAGGACAGTGCAAACGGAGATGGGCAGGGACAAGCTCCACCTGTTCGACGGATTTGCCGGATCGGGCATCGTCTCCCGTCTGTTCAAGGCATATGCAGAGCGTGTTGTGTCCAACGACTTGGAGTCGTATGCGCGTGTAGTGGCGAACTGCTTTCTCACCAACCGCTCGGCGGTTGACATGGACGTTGTGGGTGACATCGTGAACAGGGCCAATCGAGAGGCAAATGAGCACGCTTCGGTGTGCCAGGGCTTCATTGAGCGCATGTACGCTCCCGGCAACGACGCTGACATACGGCTAGGCGAGCGCGTGTTCTACACCAGGGAGAACGCAAGGCGGCTGGACTGGTTTCGGCAGTTCATCGGGCAGCAGCACCCAAACCTTCACGATCTTCTGCTAGGCCCGCTTCTGTCCGCAGCGTCAGTCCACGCCAACACAGCGGGGGTGTTCAAGGGCTTCTACAAGGACAAGCGCACAGGCATAGGCAAGTTCGGCGGCTCCGGCGCTGATGCGCTCACCCGCATCAAGGGCCAGATACAGCTTCAAACTCCCGTGCTGAGCCAGTTCGAGACAGGCGTTGAGGTCTATCAGCAGGACACCAACAAGCTGATACCGGAGATAGGCGGCTTCGATCTTGCCTACTTCGACCCGCCCTACAACCAGCATCCTTACGGTTCCAACTACTTCATGCTCAACCTTCTCGTTGATTATGCCGAACCCGGCGACGTATCAGCGGTGTCCGGCATTCCCACGGACTGGAACCGCTCCCTCTACAACAAGAAGCGGCACGCGTTCGACCAGTTATCCGATGCCGTCTCCCGCGTGGATGCCAGATACGTGCTCATATCGTTCAACGATGAGGGTTTCGTGGGAATGGACCAGATGCGGCGGTTTCTGAGCGGTGTCGGCCATGTGGACGAGCGGAAGCTGCGGTACAACACGTTCCGGGGCAGCCGTAATCTCAGAGGCCGCAACATCCACGTCAACGAGCACCTGTTCTTGGTCAGGAAGTTCTGATCGTGGCGAGAAAACACGACCTGAGGGAGCAGCGGGCCGGAACCGTCATCAATATGACATCCAAGAAGCAGGAAACGGACTTGGGCCGAGCCTTGGCAGAAGTCGTGGATCGGATAACGGACGTGTTCGGTGTGGAATTGGAGCACACCGCCCAGTGGAAGCTGGCGGACATAGTGTCGTCGTTGCGCGGCGATTTTCACGACATCGAGTTCCACTACCACTTCGACACGTCGGCCATGAAGCCCGACGGCGGCATTCTGTCTATGCTCGACAGCGAAGGCACGGCCCGCCCCATCCTCATCACTGAGGTAAAGAACCAGGGAACCAACGACCTGCGCGTAGCGGAGGGCAAGCCCAAGCAGGCCAAAGGAAACGCCATAGAGCGGCTCGGCAAGAACGTCATCGGATTCAGAACGGCGATGATGAGCGAGGCGATAGTCCCATTCGTGTGTTTCGGCTACGGGTGCGACTTCGCTGACGACAGCAGCATTTTGGACCGCGTGTCCACAATAGCCATGTTCGGCCCGCTGAACACGGTGAACGTGGTGAACCAAGGCGAGTCGGGATCGTTCAACCGGGGCAGCTTCTTCTTCCGAGAGGATAAATGGTCGGTTGATGAGATGGCCGAGATCATGTACGAAGTGGCTTCACGAGCGATCCACTACTACTTCGCGTCTTACGGAGAGGCGGCGTTCCGTGGTTAGTATCGTATATAGTTCCCAAACAACCCGAAAACACTCTCATAACACCTGGACCAAAAAACGGGGTCCGGTCACCTCTTTGTGGGCCTGTCTTACCCCGCCTAGACGCGCCTTCGAAGTTTCGGAGAGCGCACCGGAGCGGATAAGGGACTGCTCCCCGCCTTCCCGGTTACGCCAGGAATGGCGGGGCATGTTCGTCTTGGGAGGCATCTCTATGACACATGTCGCTGTGTGCATCGAAGAAACAGAGCTGGTCATGGGAAGAGCCGTGTACGGAGTGTCTTGCGCTAGAACCGGCTATCGGTAGCCAGTCAAACACATAAGCTACGCTGCTGGTTGATCGTCTGGTGGCCTCTTGGGCCTCCTAATGCGGGTGATAGTGAAGCCAACCAACAATACGTCGCTGAGAGTCGCCACCCCACCGTAGACTGGCTTTCCTGTTTCAAAGAGGAACCAGGCCATGGCGAGGACCGCCAGTACAGCTGCCAAGACCAGCGTTATGAGCAGAACCGCCGCCAGACGGTTTCCCCTGTGCTCAAGTTCAAGGTGCCGCATGACGAATGCATGGCGCTCTTCCCTCGCCTTTGCCACTTCTCCTCGCATCCACTCGGCAGTTCCTGGAACTTGCCGTTCATATGCTGCGTACATTTCAGGTGGTGGAAGTGGCCCACTGAAGGAAGACATGGACGCTTGAAGCGACTGGGCAACAAGTTGCCCATCTTCCAATTGCTCTGGGACATCGGTTGCATCCCCGGGGACTAGTTCGCCATCGCCCAATTCTGGTGGGGCGTTCGGTGTCTCATCATCGCTCACGGCTGCTTGGTTGGAGCGGTGGGAGCTAGTTTGGCGAGAACCATTACGAATATCGATTGGAAGCGCAGTCCATCGGAGTTGAGGCCCTTGAAGATTCCTGCCCAATAGTGGCTGTCCACCCTTGAGTCGCCCCTTGGGATTGTTGCGTCACTTCTCAGATAGCGGAGCGCGCCAGTCAAGGCATCCTTCGTAGCTGGCATGCTCTCTGCGTTCATGAAGAGGTGGCTGTACAATGCATTGCACTCATCGGCGAAGAGCAGATAGCTGCTCATTGGGTCACCGGCATCTGTGTGCTCTCCGGCGATGCCCTCCGGTGCAATGGTGTCTGGATAGCTTGGGGTGTGCGACAGGGCCGCAAGGCTCATGAGTCCCTTCTCCATCATCGTGCTTGCACGTACATGCTGCTTCCAGCCTAGCCCCGTCAGCAGGCCAGTAGGCAAAAGCAATACTTCTGGAGATCGTGCTGGGCTGCCAAATCGGTGCTTCAACTCGGCGCTCCGCCCAGCTCCCAGTAGGTCTTCCAGTCGAGGGTGCGCTTGTGCTCGGCGGGGCTGGGTTCAGGTTCTCGGTTGGTGAAGGGGTCGTAGAGGTAGCGGACTGAGGTGGTGTCGTCGTCGGCGACTTCGACTAGGGCGAGGATGTGGCGGTCGGCTTTGTTGAGGGCGCAGATGATCTCGGAGCGGGTGATGGAGAAGTCGCGTGCTCCGGTGACTCGGCCCTTGACTTCGATGGTGAGGATACGGCCGTGGTGGTTTCGGCTGTCGATGTCGAAGCCCTTGTTGTTGTGGGGCATCTTGACGGGATCTCGGCCCAGGGATCGCTGTAGAGCTGTTGTCGTAGTGATAGCTATTCGCCAGCCCCTCGCGGCAGCCGATAGGAGTTGAGTGAGTCTTCGGTCATCGGGCGATGTTAGATGAGGCACTCCGCACGTTTGCTGAGACCGGAAGATGGCGAACATTGTGCTGGTTCATGGGGGCGTGGTTTTGAAAGTAGTATGCAATCTGCTGGCAATGCTGTCATAATGCTTGTATGGCAGTGCAGATCACCATTCGGGGAGTTCCGGAGGACGTCCGGGATACGTTGGCGGCTCGGGCTGCGCTGAAACGTCAGTCGATGCAGGAGTACTTGCGGGGAGAGCTGATGCGGCTGGCAGCAAGGCCCACTCTGGATTCATGGCTTGACGAGGTTCGCCGCCGCAAGGACGCCGCTGGTACCAGCATTGCGTCCTCGGCAATCCTTGATGCTCGAGATGCAGACCGCCGGTGAGCGCGGTCATCGATGCGTCGGTGCTGGTGGCGGCATTGGTCGATTCCGACCAAGACGGTCAGTGGGCTGAAGCGGCCATCGCACAAGGACAATTGGCCGCGCCAGAAGTGGCAATGGCTGAAGCGACCAACATCTTGCGCCGCATGGAGCAGTCCGGCCAAGTCTCAAGGGTGGTGGCCACCGCGTCGTTTCGCGATCTGTTGCGCCTTGATGTCGAGCTCTACCCGTTCGCTCCGCTAGCTGAGCGAATCTGGGAGCTCCGCCCCAATGTGACCTGCTACGACGCTTGGTACGTGGCATTAGCGGAGGCGCTCAACAATCCACTGTTCACACTCGACCGTAGGCTGAGCAAGGCCAGTGGGGTCCAATGCGAGATGGTTGTCCCGCCGGTTTCCCACGGCGGTGGAGGTTGTGGAAGGCGCCCATATCGATGCGGCCATTGCCTGCGTTGATGCCGGGGTGGACGTGTTGGTGGAGAAGCCGCTCGCGCCCAACCTGGAAGGTGCTACTAGGATTGTGGACGCCGCTCGGGACGTGGGCGAGTTGGCCGTAGTCGGGATCGGCAACGCCATTGTCGATGTGATCAGCACTGAGGAGCACGACTTCATCGCCGCCCACGGCCTGGTCAAAGGAGCGATGACGCTGATCGACGCCGACC